>JBLIKS010000157.1:0-6796 GCA_047635555.1 Candidatus Azotimanducaceae bacterium | reverse complement strand
AGACGCCGGGGCCTTCCTGGCCAAAGAGCAGTACGCATTGTTCAGGTAGGGCCGTCGACTCGATCGGCACGGAACCATCGACGTTATCGATCGCCACGATCGGCAGGTCCGCAGAAGCGGCCCACGCGACGAAGGCGTCAACGTCGACGTGGTGGTGCAGGTGGAGGTATCGGTGTGTCGACATCGCGCCCCTCCGATCCCAACGGTGGGGCCCGATGATGTGCACTGCGCAAGCAAGGAAAGCGTTGGAGTTGCGGATGACGGAGCCGATGTTGAAGTCGTGCTCCCAATTCTCGATCGCCACATGGAAGCCGTGCCGATGGTGGTCGAGGTCAGCGACGATCGCGTCGACCGACCAGTACCGGTAGCGATCGAGCACGTTGCGGCGGTCGCCTTCAGCCAGAAGTTCGGGGTCGAAGTGCGGCTCAGTCGGCCAGGGGTCGGGATGCGGGCCGACGCCGACTTCGTTTGTCTGGTCTGTGGCCACAACCGAACCGTACCGAAGGACCGCCGCGGCTGGCAGTAGCGTCGACTTCGTGCAGTTCGAGCCGATCGAAGACGTCGACGCCATCGATGCCATCGATGAGGCCACTCATGCTGCTTTCGTCGCTCTGACCGGTGACCGCAATCCGCTGCACGTTGACGCGTTGGCTGCGCGGCGATTGCAGTTTGGTGAACGCGCCGTCCACGGCGTCCACCTCGTGATGCGGGCACTCGCCACGCTCGACTCGGTTGCCGATCTGGCTGGGCTTCGGTGCAGCCGAGTTCGGACGCGTTTTCTGCACTCTGTTCCCGTCGGCGGTGGGCTTCGGGTTGAGGTCGACGCTGCTGGGGAACGTGAGTGGGTCGTCCGGCTGTTGCATGATGTCTGGATAGCGGCCGAGGTGCGGGTGTGGATGGAGGCTGGCGAGCCGGAGCCGACGCTGGGGTCACCGCGTCAATGGCCCGCCGACAGAGTCCCGGTGGACCGTACGAATGAGGCGCTCGAAGGAGCCGTTGTCGAGGTGCCGCTGGTGGTTGTCGACGAACCGGAGGGGCCGTTCAGCGACATCACGGCCGACCTCCTCACCCTGACTCGCCTCGTCGGAATGGAAATGCCGGGTCTGCACTCGTTGTTCTCCCAGTTCGACATCAGTCGAACCAATGCAGGCGCTGGCATCGACGCGCTGAGCTCCACCGTCACAGAGTTCGACGACCGGTTCGGCAAGATCACGATGCATGTCATCGGTGCCACGCTCGGCGGCACGGTGACGGCCTTCGTTCGCCCCGCGCCGACGAGCCAACCATCGCCTGATGAGTGGTCGGCCCATCCCGCCGCAACGGAGTTCGCCGGGCAGCGCGCACTCGTCGTCGGCGGCACTCGCGGGCTCGGCGAGGTCACCGCAGGCCTCCTCGCCGCAGGCGGTGCACAGGTCACAGTCACGTATCGGCACGGAGCGGCCGATGCGCAGCGCGTGGTCGACGCGCTGGCTGGTGACGGTCACGCCGTCATCGAACTTGACGTTTCGAATCGTCAACAGGTTGGCGCCCTGCGGACAGCTGTCCCAGGGGTCACGCACCTGTACTACTTCGCCTCGCCGCCCATCTTCCGCGGTGTCAACGGCGTCTACAGCAATGCGCTCTTTAACGAGTTCCGATCGGTCTACGTCGCCGCGTTTGACGCAGTGGTCGGTGCCCTCGATCCCGCTGGGCTCATTGGGGTCCTCCTACCGTCGAGCGTGGCGGTCGACCGAGTGGTCGGTGGAATGGCCGAATACGCAGATGCAAAGCGCCTTGCCGAGGCACGTGCCGACGAACTTGCTGCCGAGCATCCGCATCTCAGTGTGATTCGTCCGCGCTTCCCTCGGCTCGACACCGACCAGACGGCAAGCCTGCTGCCCGCTGAAACAGGTGATGCAGTGGCCGAACTACTGCCGGCGCTCCGGTCGATGGCCGAACCGCACCCAGGCTGACCGATACACTCTCTTGCCATGACGACGGGCACTGATCGACTGCTGGGCCTGTTCAGCGAGGGCCTCGGCGTCGACGTCGAATCACTCGATGAAGACACGTCGCCCGACAACATGGCGCAGTGGGACAGCCTCGCAGCGATGGAAATGGTGACGCTTATCGAGGGTGCCTTCGGCGTTCGCCTCAGCGCCCGCGACATCATGAAGATGCAGACCATTGGTCTGGCTCGCCAGGTGTTGCAGGGCAAAGACGTCACCGGGATCTGACCGTGCCTGAGCGAGCCAATCCGCTCGACGCCGCGCGTCGCTGGAAAGCCCATCGGCTCGAACACGGGTCCGGCGAGCATGCCGTCGCCATTGCCGCGTCGTTTACAGCCCAACCCATCGAAGCTGGCTTAGGAACAGCATTGCTCGACGCTGGGTTGATGCCGTCGATCACTTTCTGTGAGGCCAACCAGCTCTTCCAGATCTGCCTCGCGCCGGCCGATCACGGTGTCAATGCTGTCGACGACGTCGTTGTGCTCTGGCGAATCGAAGACCTCTTCGAATCGGATCTGCACGCCTGGTCGACCGGAGACGATGGTGCTGTCGGTCGCATCGGTGTCGATGCCGTATCCCTTGCCCGTGCCGTCATTGCGCTCGCAGGCAACACCGGTGCCCGGGTCACGTTCAGCGATGCTCCGATTCCTGTTGGGTTTGGTTTCGACCATCGCGACCCTGACGAACTCGCAGCCCTCACCCGTTTGTGTCACGACGTGAATCAGGCTGTCGACGACGTACTCATCGGGCACGACACGATTGATCGAGTTCGCCTGTCCGCAGTCCAAGGCCTGCATGGCACTGCTGCGACGTTCGATCGACGCAGTTGGCTGATGTACCGGCAGCCGTTCACGGCGCTGATGTCGCATGCAGTCGGCTGTGCCGCTGCCGACGTGATCGCGGCCCGTCGACGGGTGCCACCGAAGGTGCTCGTGCTTGACTGCGACGGGACGCTGTGGGATGGCGTGGCTGCTGACGACGGCATCGGCGGGCTGGACGCGAGCGACGCGTTTCCCGGCCGCGCCTTTCAAGAGTTTCAGCGCGCAGCGCAGCGGCTACGCCACCGCGGGGTGCTGTTGGCGTTGTGTAGCAAGAACGATCCGGAGACCGTCGAGGCAGCGTTCGAGGCGATTGACGGCATGGTCCTCACCAGCGACGACATCGCCACTCGCCGCGTATCGTGGGATCCGAAACCTGCGGCCATCGCCGACCTCGTCGCCGAGCTGAACCTTGGGCTTGATGCCGCAGTGTTCGTCGACGACTCGCCGTACGAAGTTGGCTCTGTCAGCGAGCAGCTGCCAACTGTCCGGTGCCTGCAGGTGCCGGTCGACGTCGAAGAGCTCCCTGACCTGCTCGCCGAGTCCGGGTTGTTCCGATCGATGCGAATCAACGACGACGACCGCGAACGCACCGGCCGAATCCAGGCCGAAGCACAGCGCGCAGCACTGGCGCCTGAGATGAGCCACGAGGACTTCCTCGCGTCGCTCGGCCTCACGGTGGAACTGTTCGACGTGACAGCTGACGATCAGGCGCGGGTGACGCAGCTGATCAACAAGACGAATCAGTTCAACCTCACAACGCGCCGACGAGATCTCGGTGATGTCGCGCTACTGATGACGGATGCCGATTGGCGCGTCTTGGCGATCCGAGTAGCCGACCGATTCGGTGAGTACGGCATCGTCGGCGCGATCATTGGGGAACGGATCGATGCGACCTGGCGGCTCGACACGGTGTTGATGAGCTGCCGCGTTCTCGGACGGGGCGTCGAGACCGCGATGTTGGCGCTGGCCGCTCAGCGGTTGCGCGCCGACACCGACCTGGACATCATTGGAACGTACGTCGCGACCGATCGCAACGAACGTGTCCGGTCGCTCTTCGCCGACCATGGGTTCGTCGCGCTCGACGATCACGCGCCCGGTGACAGTTCGGTGCTGCGCGTTGGGCAGTCGATCGAGGTGCCGGCGCACGTCACGGCGACGACGGTGCGCAATCCCGCCACATGAACCCCGCCACATGATTCCTGTCTTTGACTCGTTCCAGTTCTCGCTCGACCTTGTCGTGCTGCTGGCCGTACTCTTGCCAGCGCTGAGCTTGGTCCGTGGCGGATTCGGCCGACGTGCGCTCATTTCGTTGTCCGGGGCATACCTCCTCTTCCTGATCGCACCGCGGCTGGCGCTGTTCCACGTCTTGTTCTGGCTGCTCGTCGCTGCAGTGCAGCCGCTGGTCAGTCGAACCGGTGAAACCAAGGCGGGGCCCTGGGTGCTCGGCGGTGCGCTGCTAGTGCCACTCGTTCCGGTGGTGTTGTGGAAGGTCTGGCCAATCGACTTCGTCGTCGAGTTCAACGTGCTGTCGAACGGCATCATTCGTCAGCTCTCCTCGTGGCTCACCGCGGTCGACCTGACCGCCCCGATCATCGGCCCCGTCGGGTTGTCGTTCGCGGCGTTCCGTGCCGCCGATCTGTTGATCAAGAGCAACCTCGGCCTCGTCGATCGCCTCTCGCCGGGCCGAGTACTTGCCTACGGCAGCTTTGCTCCACTCCTCACGGTCGGCCCGATCGCGACGTACGACGAAGTCGCCAAGACACTTGAACAGCGGGTCCCAATCGATCCGCAGCGAGGTGTTGACGGAACACTCCACATCGTCGCCGGCCTCGTCAAGCTGTGGGTTGTTGCAGCACCGCTTGCGTGGTCGACCGAGATCTTTGCCGTGGCCGATTCGAACAGCACCGCACGCCTCTGGATCGGCTTGATCGCATATGGCTGGTACTTCTATGCGAACTTCGCCGGCTACTCCGACATCGCCATCGGCGTCGGGCGGCTGATGGGCGGCGACATCAAGGAGAACTTCGCCAGGCCATATTTTCAGACCACCCCGTCAGCGTTTTGGAACAGCTGGCACATCAGCTTGACCCGGTTTCTGAGAGCCAACGTGTTCACGCCCATCACGATGGGCCGACCGTCTCGACAAGCCGCCGCCACGATGCTGACGATGCTGCTCATCGGTCTGTGGCACGGCGTGAATCTCGCTGCTGTGGTGTTCGGTTTGTACCACGGCGTTTCATTGCTCATCCACCGACGGGTGAGCGCCGTACGGCCTGCTCCGGCCGATCGTCCGATGGTGAGGCGGGTTGGCCTGTCGGTCGCGATTTTTGTCTGGTTCACGTTGAGTTTGCCGCTGATCGAACTCGACCTCGGCGAGGCAGCAGACTTTTACCGGGCGCTGTTTGCCGGCGGGAGATTCACATGAGTATCGACATCACGTATCAGCGAATGACAACCGCGATTCTCGAGCGCCTCCAGGTTGCGGGCGCTTGGCGCAGTGGGCTCCGTATCGGTGCGGCGTTCCTCGTCGGGCTGCTCGTGCTGGGGCGTGTGGTCACACCCGATGCACCGACGTACCTCGAACGTGACGTCGTGGCCGACGAGCCGCCCTCTGATGTCCGCTACGTGGCGCCCACGAACCGCGCCGACGTCGCTGGCTTCCTTGCTCCCGATCCGAACGACGGCGAGTTCAACGTCGCATGGATCGGCGGGTCAGAGATCAAACTCAACGCGGTGTCGCTCCCCGGAGAATTCAGTGCGCGCGTCGATGCCGTCGGTGACGAGCAACTCGTCATCGATGCCTACTCGATTATTGGGATGCGCGCGCTCGACACCTATCGGGCCGCCGTTGCGGCGATCGGCAACGATGCCGACGCCCTCGTCATCGTGCTCAATCCGACGTTCACGACCGACGAGTGGTCGCTGAGCGAATGGCGCAATCTTGATGTATCCGACCCGACGGCGCTGTTGAGCGATCGTCGGACCGTGCCATGGTTCATCGCCCTCACCTCGCCTGGCGACATGGCGCAGGGCGCAGGGATCGAGACGATTCCGCTGCTCAAGGCATCGGTCGAAGCAAACCGTCGCCAGCAGGGTTGGTTCGATACGTTCGACGTGTTGTTGCCGGCCAACGACGCACAGATTGCGGCAACCACAGCGGAGGCCGACGACCGGCTACCGACTGACTCGACGTCGTTCTGGTTGCTGCAAGATGGCGGTGGCGGTGGCGGCGACGTCGCCTCGCGTATCGTTGGGATCGTCGACGGATTCGGTGTCGGTACCGGCCAGAGCGACTCGATTATGAACGCGCTCGTCGACCTCGCCGGGGACGCTGAAATCCCGGTCTATATTTACGCCGCAGCCCTCAGCCCGACCTTCATCAACGACGACAGGTACGCGCCAACGGCGGTCGAGATCGAGCGACGCTGGGCTCGCCTGGAGCAATACAACACGTACGACAACGTGATCGTTGTCCCGGAAATGCTGAGCCGAGAGTTCGCCACCGAAGTCGCCTACTTCGACCCAATCCACACCCAGAACGCTGGGCCGCTCGCCGACCTGTTGGTCGAGCGACTGTGCGCCCAGTGGATGGACCGAACCGAAGGAGCGTGCCGATGACTGACGACAGCTCGACCAGCAGCGGCAAGTTCGAGCAGGTAGTCAGCCGCATTCGCCGCTACGCCATCGAAGCCGGAATCGGTCTGACTCTTGCAGCAGTCGTCCTGTGGGCGATCACCGCTGCGGGCGGCGACGTCACGTTCGTGTACCAGGGCCTCTGATTCGACCACGATCGCCGTGGCGCCACACCGTGTGAAGTCGTTCGGTGGCAGCGGTGTCTGGCACGATCGCCGACATGGATCTGCAACTCAGCGCCAAGCGCGTCATCGTCACCGGAGCAAGTAAAGGAATCGGCCTCGCCATCGCGCGGGCCTTCCTCGTCGAGGGTGCTGAGGTCGCAATCTGCGCCCGAAACGCCGATGACCTCGT
>JBLIKS010000156.1:0-6801 GCA_047635555.1 Candidatus Azotimanducaceae bacterium | reverse complement strand
ATCATCACCACGACAACCGCGACGCAGGCGCCATCGGGCGTGTCGGTCGGCGTCACCGCCATGGTTGGCAACGAAGTGGCTGACGGAGATCGAGATCAAGTGTCATGCAATTGATGGCAGTGGAATGATCCAAACCGACAATCGAACCGAACCATTACCAAACCGAACCATTACCAAACCGAACCATTACCAAACCGTACTTTTGGCATTTGCGGTTGGCCGTTCTCGGCCGACGGGCCCTCGAACCCCAAAGATGCTGTGATCCAATCGGCATCGGTGGACGAACCACTTGTATGAGGTCGACACAGCGCAATGGAGTTCGGACCACCGTTGTGCGCTCCGCCGACCCAAGGGCGACAGGCTCGTACGAACAGTCCGCCGACTGGTCGTCCCACGAGTCGTTGTATTCTGCCACCGCTCGATTTCTCGATGTTCAGTACTCCCTGACCGTGGTGGGTTGTGTCGAAGCCCCTGACTCGCTGTGCTACTCCAGACTCGTGGAAATCGCCACACTTGGATCCGATGGCACCTTTGGTCTGTCGTTCCGCGATCTGCTGGCTGCTGTCCGCCTGGACGTCAGTGCCGCGGTTCTGGTCGTGGCTGATGACCGCAACCGTTCGTTCGCCGTCCCGGTCCATCACGCCCTTGAGATCGAGGGTGCCCAACTGACACTGGGCACATCCCGTTCCGCACTTCGCCGTACCGAAGGCGGACCGGTCCGGCTCGACATCCCTGGCTGGACCACTCCGAGCGAACCACTCGCTGTTGAGTCCATCGAAGCAATGACCTTCACGGAGTTCCTCGAATGCTCGTAACTGGCATCCACGGAGCGAATGCGGTCAATGCAGTCGTTATCGCCCCACACCCGTGGCATCATGAACGCTGGTGGATAGTTCGATCGATACAAGCGTGTTGCTCGAACGTGTCGGCGCTGGTGACCAGTCCGCCTTTAGCGCGCTGTACGACGCACTGTCGCCCAAGGTTTTCGCAGCGGTTCGCCGAGTGCTCCGCGATCCTGCAATGTCGGAGGAAGTGCTGCAGGAAGTCTTCGTCGAGCTGTGGAAAACCGCAGCTCATTACGACAGAGGCCGCGCGACGGCCACAACGTTCACCGTCACGATTGCCCGACGCCGGGCGGTCGACCGGGTGCGCCGAGAACAGTCGCAGCGCAACCGAATCCAATCGTTGCAAGCCCAACGAAACGATGAGCAGGGCGCACTCGAAGATGCAGTGGTCTCCTCGTTCGATGACGAACGAGTACGGCGGGCACTCGCCACTTTGCCAGCGGACCAACGTGAGGTGATTACGCTGGCATTTATCGACGGCCTTGCACACGGCGCCATCGCCGAGCAACTCGGACTCCCGCTCGGCACGGTCAAAGGCCGGGCGCGCGGTGGGCTCAAGCGGCTTCGTGGAGAGCTTGGAGAGCTTGGAGAGCTTCATGAGTGACGACATCAACAATCGAATCGACGAACTCCTCGTCCTGGCCGCACTTGGCGAATTGAGTGAAGCGGAGAACGCTGAACTCGATGAAGCGCTGGCAGCCGATAGTGATCTCGCCACCGATCTTGCTGCTGATCTCGCGGTCGCAGCACAATTGCAGAGCATTGTCGAAGTAGCTCCGCCGGCCGCGGTGAAGCAGTTGGTCATGAACGCCATCCAAGGCGTTGCCCAGGATGCGGGCCCCGCAACTTCGAAGGTCATCCCGATCGGTTCGGCGCGAAGCCGTCGCTGGCAACCCCTCGCTGCCGCTGCTGCAGTTGCCATGCTGTTTGTCGGTGGCATCGTCGCCGTCTCTCGAGATGCTGACCCAAGCCAGTTCGATACCGTTGCCGAGCAAAGCGACGCGCAGCGTCGCACTCTGACGGGCGGGCTCGACGGCACGTTGAACGTTGTGTGGTCATCGAGTGCTGAGGCGTTTGTCCTCGCTGGTACGGGTATTCCTGTGCTCAGCGTCGCCGACACATATCAGTTGTGGCTTATCGACGCGGCTGGCGCTGTTCCAATAGGAACCTTCCGGCCGGATGCCGACGGCCGGGTCGAACAAACCTTCGCCGACGTTGATCCCTCCAATTCTGTTCTCGGTGTAACGATCGAGCCAGCTGGCGGCAGCAAGCAACCAACGCTTCCTGTCGTTGCCTCAGCCTGATCCAGCACGCGGCCATCAGCGGTTACCTGCTGAATCGGTGATCTCAGCGGTTGCTGTACGGAGCCGGTCAACGAGTGTGACTGCGTCGATTTGTTGGAGCCAACCCGATGTCTCCCGCCAGCGACGATCCGTAAACACACTGCCGATGTGGCAACTGTCATGCCGCAGGTGTGTTTGGCCGCTGAGCTCTCGGGTACTGCTCTCTCATGACCTCGACCATCAGCATCGACTCCACCGACGACCTGGCTGACCACCCGGCTGGAGCCGGCGAAGAGCTGACGACACGCCTCGACGATCTGGAGACTTCGCTCCCTCGCATTCCGTCCGCTGCACTGTCTGCCTGCCGGGCTGCCACTCGTCGCGCCACGGCAATCGCCACCTCCGCATACGACAAGGTGGGCCCGCGTTTCGAAACGATCGGGTCGCGGGTCGGCACGGCTGTGCGCACCGCTGCAGGCCAAGCCCGCTCTGCTACAGGCCGCTCGGTCGAAACTGTCGGCCTCCTTGACGACGCCACGAAATCAGTCGACCCCAAGACGATGAACCCCGCATCGCTCACCGACCTGTCGAAGGACGAACTGTACGAACGAGCCCAGTCAGCAGACATCGAAGGTCGCTCGACGATGTCGAAGGCTCAGTTGATCACAGCGCTGCGATCGTCGTGAACAACTCGGCCAGCTACGGTGTTGAGCCATGACCGACCTCACCGAGTCGCCGCCGTCGGCTGACGAAGCAATCGAAATCGGCGTGCCTCTCCGGTCGGAACACGCCGCGACCCTGCGCGTGATTGTTGCCTCGCTCGGATCCGACAACGGCCTCACGATCGACGAGATCGACGACCTCAAGCTGGCAGTCTCCGAGGTCTTCACCGTTCTCATCGACGACGCCGTCACCGGCTCTGGTCGAGCCGTCGTTCGCTTCTGGTCCGATCTCGGGACGATCCGAGTGCACCTGACGCGCGATGGTGACGACCTCAGCCTCGAACTCGACGCGCTGGCTCGGGCCATCCTCTCTTCGGTGGTCGACGACTACACCGTCGACGCTGATGGGGTCATGCTCGTCAAGCGCCCCAACGAACTTACGACTTGAAGTGAGCACCGACCAGCACTCGGTCGACCTCGACGATCTCGAGATCTTTCGCGAGTACGTGCAGACCAAGCAGCGCTCGCTGCGCAACCAGATCGTCGAGCGCCATATGGGCCTTGCGACGCATATTTCTCAGCGCTTCGCTCACGCCGGCCGGCGAGACGACGATCTCCGACAGGTTGCAATGATCGGCCTCGTCAAGTCGGTCGACCGCTTCGACCCCGAGTACGGAGTCGCCTTTTCCTCGTTTGCGGGCCGCACCATCGAAGGCGAATTGAAGCGCCATTTCCGAGACGCGTCGTGGACGGTCAAGGTCCCTCGTCGGGCAAAGGAATTGCACCTCCTCGTTCGGAATGCAGCACGCGACCTCGAACAACGCACCGGCTCATCACCCACGGTCGGGCAACTTGCCGCCTACCTCCAGATCGAGCGTGACGATGTCCTGCGCGGCATGGCTGCGAGCGCGGCGTCCTCTGTCGACACAATCGATCGCGGGACGGACGACGGGACGGCCATCGATCGGCAGGCTCGCCTGGCCACCGTTGACCGGTCCTATGAAGATGCCGAGAACGCCCACATCATTCAGCAGCTCATCGTTGGACTGTCCGAGCGGCAGCGCCGGATCATCGAGCTGCGATTCTATGAGGACAAGTCGCAGGCCGAGATTGCAGAAGAAGTCGGTGTTTCTCAGATGCACGTGAGCCGACTGCTTAAGCGGTCGTTCGAGCAGATGCGAGAGAGCTCTACGCCGACCAGTAACCCGTAGTCCTGTGCACGCCGACGCCTCCGAGCCTGGTGAGCGAGTTCTGTCGCCGTCTATAGTGCGGTGTGCTCTCTGATATTGAGGACGAACTCCGACTCGAAACTGTTGCACTCCGCGCCCAGCTCGGTCGTGAGCGTCGGGCACGTGAAAGCCGACTCGACATCAATCGCCTTGGTGCCGAGACCAGCGGCCAGGTGACCCGAGAGGGCGTCGCCGAGGTGATCGTTTCGGGCGCCAGCACAATTTTCGAATGCCGCTGGGTGATGGTCGCCTTCATTGGCAGCGACGACATCGTCAAGATCGTGCACGGCCCCGAGGTTCCGCCTGCGATCGTTCACGACTGGACGAACGTGCCGTTGTCGACGCTGGTTCCCATCGCTGACGTGCTCCGGGGCGATCTGGCTGTATGCCAGCTCGTCGACCGATCCGAATTTACTCCCTGGCCAGACCTTGTCGCGAATGCTGAGCAAGCCGACTGTGGCAGCTTGTTCGTCGAGCCGATCCCTGCTGGGGACCGGCCCGCAGCAGCGGTGGTTCTGGCGTGGAGCGAGGCCCACGCGCTCGATGAAATCGAGCGCGAGTTGATCGCCGAGTTGATTGACGCGGTCACGCCGGCGTTTGCTCGCTCCGTGAAAACCGAAGCCGACCACGAGCTCGCAACAACGCTGCAGAACTCGTTGCTGCCAGCCCACCTGCCCGAAGTCGATGGCCTCGACATCGCCACGCTGTATGAAGCAGGCCGAAAGGCCCAAGACGTTGGCGGCGACTGGTATGACGTGATCAAACTTGATAATCAGCGATCGACAATCGTCATTGGCGATGTCGTCGGTCACGATGCGCTTGCTGCGGGCGAGATGGGCCAGGTCAGACACGTCCTCGCAGCCCATCTGCTGGCCACCGGCGACCCTTCAGAGAGTCTTCGGCTGACCGACCATTACTTCCACATCCGATCGTTGAACACGATGGCCACCGCACTGGTGATTGTGTTCGACTCGATCACCGCCACCATCGAGTTGGCCTCGGCGGGCCACCTTCCCCCTGTGATGGCCGAACTCGGCGCACGTTCAGTGGTCGTCGAATCAGGCCTCGGCCCACCTATCGGCAGCGGCCTCGGTGGCTATTGCTCACTTGTGCGGTCCTTCCCGCTCGATGCTGTGCTCGTGGCATTCACCGATGGAGTCGTCGAACTGCGCGACGAGACCATCGATGGCAGCATCGGTGACTTCTGCCGGGCTGTGGACCGGGTGATCGAAACCGCCCAGCATCGCGACCAGCAACAGGTGTCAGTCGACGTCATCGTCGACATGATCGCCTCGCGGGTGGCCGATCCAGATCGCACAGATGATGCCGCAGCGATCGTGTGCAGGAATCGCGGCCATAACGGCTGATGCTCCGCAACCCATGCGGGTGACGGCAGGGCACGTCTGCGCCGAAGTCGACAACGCTCAGCTAACATTTAGGAAATGTCCGAACCCGCCAGCCGCCTCGACATCGAGATCACGAACGGCGGCCTTTCGGTCGTCGGCGAGATCGATGCGCACACATGCCATGATCTGGCTGCTGCACTCGAGGCCATTACCGGCAGCGGAGATGTGCGGATCGACATGGCCGGCGTTCAGTTCATGGATTCGAGCGGCCTGCGGGTGCTGCTCGGGGCACATCAGCGTGCCGACGCTGCCGGGCACAAGCTACTCATCGACCGGCCCAGTAAGTCGGTCTTCCGAATCATCGAGATCAGTGGCCTGTCCGACCATCTGCACATTGTCAAGCCTGCTTGACCTTCTGGAATTACTCCTCACCACACTCGTGGACTACCTCTACGAGGTTTGCCTGACCCCGAACCGGGCAAACTCACTGCGATGACGACTTCTGCAGCTTCTCTGGGTGGCTCCCACGTGACTGTCGATGCCGATGTCTCGCGACTTGGGCTTCTCAGAGCTGCCGTTGCTCGACTTGCCCGCCAATCTGGCGCACCCAGCGATGTGGCCGAAACATTCGAACTGGTCGTCAGCGAGTTGGCCACGAACGTGATCCAGCACACGACAAACAAGACAGTCACCATTGCCTTCGAACGAACCGTCACCGACTGGCAACTGCTCGTATCAGGTGCCAATGAACTCGAACTCAGCGAACCCAGAGCTGCTCCCGATCCGGCGCAACTGGCGGGCCGCGGTCTGTTCATCGTCGAAGCCGTGATGGATCGGGTCGAACTCATCGAGGTTGATGGTCAGCAACACCTGCGGTGCATCAAGCACGTCACCTAATCAGCGGCCCGGCAACGACGGCTGTTTGAGATGTTGGCCAGCAGGGTAGGCCCTTTGTATGAACATCTCCGTGACAGACCAAATTCCGGGCGATGCCCTCGACGCGATTCGATCGACCGTCGAGGCCGTCGATCTCAGCGAGATGACTGATGCGCTCGGTGACACTGCAACCGCAATCTTCGACTCTGCTGGCGACTTGGTCGGCACCGCCAGCGAGGTCACCGTGCATGGCGGCCGACTCGTCGTCAGAGGCCTTCTCGCGAGCGGCCGTACCGTCCGCAACAACCCCCGAACCTCGTTCAGCATCGTTGCTCTTTTGCTCGTCGCACTCGGCGGCATGAAGTGGGCGGCGAGCCGAAAAAACACCGACGTCAACGGTCCGCTCAAGGTTGCAGCCTGATGCTCGCTCCTCAACGCAAATTTCTCAAGGGCTTACTGTTCGGCCTGCTCGCTGGTTTCGCCCTCGGTGCAGCGCTCAACGACAAGCAGCGCAAACAGCTCGCTTCCGAAATCAAAAAGACTGCCGCTCCACTCGGTAA
>JBLIKS010000155.1:0-6888 GCA_047635555.1 Candidatus Azotimanducaceae bacterium | reverse complement strand
AAGGCGCCCAGATCTCTGCCGGCATGCGCGCCACGGCAGGCGCCATCGAACGGGTCCGCATCGACCGCGACACGCTCGAACCCAGAGTCAAGGTGATCGGCTCCGACCTCTGGTCAGATGACCCTGGCTTCGACGCCGAGACCCGCTCGCTTGAAATCTCCGGCATCTGCGGATCCGGCATCATTGAAGTGATGGGCGAGCTATATCTCTCGGGACTCATCGACGTCGACGGCACCGTGCGTTCCGACGGGCCGGCCAAGACGTCACGCATCTTTGCCCACGGACGCACGTTCTCATACCGGCTGTTCGGCGATGCCGACGAACCGGCAGCGAACATCAACGTCACCCAGGATGACGTGCGCGCTATTCAACTCGCGAAAGCGGCACTGCGCGCTGGCATCGACCTGCTGTGCGAACACGCCGGCAAAACCGACCCGAACGGCATTGGCTCGGTTCGGCTCGCCGGAGCCTTCGGTGCCCATATCGATCCGCTGTATGCCAAGGTGATCGGCCTGATCCCTGATGTGCCGGTCGCGAAGGTGGCATCCGTTGGCAACGCAGCCGGAGCCGGCGCTGTTCGAGCCTTGGTATCGGCCAGCCAGCGCGCCGAGATCGAAGAGACGGTGCGGCGCGTGCACAAGATCGAGACGGCGACCGAGCCACGGTTCCAGGATCTGTTCGTCAATGCAATGGGGTTCCCCCACACGACCGAACCAACGCCGAACCTCGCAACCGAAACCACGCTCCCGGTTGCCCAAGCGAAGCCCGAAGGGGCTGGCGACAGACAGCGCACTGGCCGCCGGCGCCGACCGGCCTGAAGCCGCGGCGCACGGCCGATGAAGTCGCTGGCGCAACAGGCTGCCGAATGACTTATTGTCTGGACCCGACGAGACCGCGCACGTTCCGCGCAGCCTCCCCCGTTCTGTATGATGGAACCGTTCCGCATTGTGGAACCTCCGAATGGGGACGTGCAACGAATGGGGTGAGCAATGAGTGACGAACGACGTGGACGTCGGTCGGGTGGCCGCGCAGGACGGGCGGCCAGTCGCGCATCGACAGCAGCCCCGATTTCCCCGTATCTGGAACGCCAGATCAGGCCGTACGAATTGGTCACCGACGAACAGTTGGAGATCATCGAACACAACGCCGACACCATTCTCGAAACCGTCGGCATCGAGTTCCGTAACTACCCGAGCGCCCTCGAGATGTGGCGCAAAGCAGGCGCTGACGTCGACGGCGAGCGAGTTCGCTTTCCACGCGGGCTGTGCCGCAAGCTCGTGCAAGACAGCGCACCGCGCCAGTACACGCAGCACGCACGCAACCCCGAACGCAACGTCGAAATCGGCGGCAACAACACCGTCTTCGCACCGAACTACGGCTCACCCTTCGTCTATGACCAGGACAACGGCCGCCGATACGCGACGATCAATGACTTCCAGAACATCGTGAAGCTCACGTACATGTCGCCGAACCTGCATCACTCGGGCGGCACGGTGTGCGAGCCCGTTGACGTACCTGTCAACAAGCGCCACCTCGACATGGTGTACGCCCACCTCAAGTACAGCGACAAGGCCTTCATGGGCTCGGTCACCGCTGGCGAGCGGGCGGCCGACTCGGTCGAGATGGCACGCATCGCATTCGGTGGCGACTTGCAAGATCGAACTGTGATGTCATCGCTGATCAACGCCTCGTCCCCACTCGTCTGGGACGACACAATGCTTGCTGCCGCCGAGACCTACGCGGCTGCCAACCAGGCATGCGTCATCTCGCCATTCATCCTCGCCGGAGCCATGGCCCCAACCACTTCGGCTGGCGTCGCGGCACAAACTCTTGCAGAAGCATTGGCCGGCATGGCCTTCTGCCAGCTGGTGCGCCCTGGTGCTCCAGTGATCTTCGGATCGTTCGCATCATCGATGTCGATGGCAACTGGCGCACCGACGTTCGGAACACCCGAACCGGCGATTGTCCTGTACACCGTCGCTGCACTCGCCCGCCGACTTGGCGTCCCGTTCCGCTCGGGCGGCTCACTGACCGCCTCGAAGCTGCCAGATGCGCAGGCCGCATACGAGTCGGCTTCAACGATCATCCCGACCGTTATGGCAGGCGTCAATTTCGTCCTCCACGCAGCTGGCTGGATGGAGGGTGGCCTGGCCGTCGGTTACGAGAAGTTCATGATGGACGCCGACCAACTCGGCATGATGATGACGCTGGCCAAGGGCCTCGACATGAGCGAGAACGGCCAGGCCATGGAACAGCTCACCGTGCACACTCCCGGCGATCACTTCCTCGGAACAGCTCACACCTTCGCCAACTTCGAAACCGCGTTCTATCGGTCGACCATGGCCGACAACTCGAGCTACGAGCAGTGGCTCGAAGACGGTTCGACCACCACTGCCGACCGCGCCAATACAGCGTGGAAAGAGTCGCTGGCCACTTACGAAGCACCGCCGCTCGACGATGCAATCGACGATGAACTCCTCGACTTCATCGGCCGCCGCAAGTCAGAAATGCCCGACGGCATCGGCTGACTTCGGCCCGCCGGGTCGCTTCGGCCAAACTGGAGGAATGAGTGCAGCAACAGAGGGTTCCGCAGCCGTCGACGTGAACGCGTCAGCTCTTGACGTCTTCGACTACTTGACCGATCTCGAACGCCTTCCCGGCCTCAGCCCGGAGAATGTCCGCTGCGAGTTTCTTGGCGGGTCGACCGAGGTCGCCGTCGGCGCAACGTTCCGTGGCCACAACAAGGCCCGTGACTACGAGTGGCACGCCGATTGCGTCGTCACCGAATTTGAACCGGGTCAGTCGTTCGCATACTCGGTGCCGCCAAAGTTCGAACATGCGACCGTTTGGCGCTACGACATCACCCCGACCGGCGATGCCACCTGCACCGTGACCGAGTCGTTCGAAGCACCACTGCTCGAACTGCCCGAGATCTATCCCGGCAAAATCGAAGGTCGCAGGGACAATCTCGAACAGGCCTGCCAGACCACCATGAACAACCTGCGCACCGCCTTCGAATAGTTGCGAAAGGGGCCTGACCCCATGCGCAACTATTTGGGCTTGAGGGCGATCACCAGGCAGCCCAAGCCGAGTACGCCATAGAGCAACGCCCCGAACACCATTGGTGTCACCGTGGTATCGATCTGGGCATCGACGATGGCGGCAAACGCTGCACCGATGCCAAGCTGCGCCACGCCGAGTATCGCCGCTGCGGTGCCAGCCTTGTCAGCCATCGGTTCGAGGGCCAACGACGCACTCATTGGCCCCATGATCATGCCCATGGCATTGGCGATCAATGCCCAGCCAAACCAGAACCAGACCGACGGCACTCCGCCTGCAAGCAGCGTGCCGACTAAGCCAATGACGCTCACCACGACGAACACCGTGGCTGCTCTGATCACCATCTTCTCTGCGCCGTACTTGACGATCAGCCGACGGTTGAAAAGCAACGCCAGCGCCATGCCGATGCCTGATGCTCCGAAGAACAACGTGAACTGCGAGTCGCGGTCGTAAACGTTGTCAAGCACAACCTGCGCGCTGCCAAGCCACACGAAAAATGCGCCACCGAAGAATGCCTGGGCGATAAGAATCCACAGTGTCACGCGAGTGCGCATCACCGCAACGAAAGCCTCCCGGATCGGCGCGAGTTTGATCGGACGCCGCAGTTCGGGCGCCAACGTTTCGCCGAATCTGATCGCCCAGACGAGCGCGATCCCGGCAAGCACGAGACCAGCCGAAAACACCAGCCGCCAGTCACCAACGAGCAGAATTGCCTCACCAACAAACGGCATACAGATCGGTCCGAGGAGAAAGATGGCGCTGAACGTGGTGACGACGCGAGCCATCTGGTCTCCCGCAAACAGATCGCGTGCGATCGCCATGCGCATCACGGTGGGCGACGATGCGCCAAGACCCCACACGAACCGAGCGGCCAGAAGCACTTCCAGGTTGGGTGACACTGCGCTACAGATCGCACCGACGGCATAGACGGCAATACCCGCGAGGAGTACGGGCCGCCGACCGAACCGGTCGGCGAGGATGCCGTAAAACAGCTGCCCCACCGCCATCCCGGCGAAGTAGACGGTGCCTGTCACCGCCGGGCTGATACCCCGCTCGTCGAGGTCGAATGCCTCAGAGAGTTGGTCGAATGCAGGCAGCGCTGCGTCGATCCCGAAGGCCATCAAAACGCCGATGAACGCAAGGAACGCGATGGCCGATCGTTCCGTTCTTTGCCGCCCGACGTCGTTCACCGCGGCACCATAGCGACCCAGCGGTCGATTGATCGCCGGGGTCCGGGACGGAGAATTTGCCGGCGCACGACTACGGTACAGAGATGGCAAACAACGACATCGTGATGTTGGAAGGCGGGCCGTTAATCGACGTAGCGGCCCTCGAAGATGCCGTCGGCTGGACGCTGAAGCCTGAAGGCCTCTGCAAGGACGACACCTGCGTCATCGTTCACGATCGCGCCGCTCTGATGAGTGGCGATCGCGTCGACGTGACCGCCGTGGCGTCTCTCATCGACCGGCCTGCAGCGCACGACGCCACATCCGGCCTCGTTGCCATCGGCGCCCCGCGCGAACTGCGCCGCGCCGCCGTCAACAACATGCAGGCACCCGACTTTACGTTGCCAGACCTCGACGGCTTGCCAATGAACTTCTCCGACCATCGCTCCAAGAAGCGATTGCTCGTCGCGTTCTCATCGTGGTGAGGTTGCCTCCTCGATCTGCCAGGTTGGCAGGCACTCCAAGAAGAACTCGCTGATCACAACTTCCAAGTGATCGCTGTCGCCGTCGACGAAGACGTCGAAACCATTCGTGACGCTGCTCACGGCATCACATATCCCATCCTGATCGACGCCGACCACGTCGTCGCCGAGCTGTATGCGATTTCGAACGTGCCGACGGTGCTGATGATCGACGAAGACGACAACATCGTGCAGCCGAACTGGAGCGCCTACGCGAGCGATACGTTCCGCGAGCTCACCGGCATCGACTCCGAGATTCAGAAGGACCACATCCGAGCTTGGGCCAAGGACGGCACGCTCCGGATGTCGCCCGAGGACGCAAAGGGTGCGGTCAGTGACCTGAGTCCGGAGGAGGAACAGGCCCGATTGTTCTTCCGAATCGCCACGCGCCTCCGCAATGACGGCGACGCCGACGGTGCCGAAAGGAACTTCGTCACAGCGATCGATCTCGCGCCACACGACTGGACCGTGCAACGTGCGGCCCAGCCATTGCGTGGAATCAACCCGTTCGGCGAGGCCTTCATGGAGCTCTACACAGCCTTCAACGAAGCCGGCCGACCGTTCCATGGCGTGACCGGCCACTGATGCGCTCTCCCGTTCCGTCTCGGCGGTAGCGAGAGAGTCGATACGGTGGGCTCATGGCAGAGACGTTTCACCTAGGGCTCAATGCCTCCGATATCGACGGAGCGTCTTTGGCGATCGTGCCAGGCGACCCCAATCGGGTCGAGCGCATCGCGCAACTCCTTGACGAGCCGCGTGCACTCGCTGACCATCGCGAGTTCACATCGTGGATTGGCAAGCTCGACGGCAACTCGGTCGTGGTCTGTTCGACTGGCATCGGCGGACCGTCGACGTCGATCGCCGTCGAAGAACTCGCTCAACTCGGCGTGACCACCTTCCTCCGGGTCGGCACCACTGGCGGGATCCAACCGAACGTCAACCCCGGCGACGTGATCGTTACGACCGGAGCGGTACGACTGGACGGGGCGAGCTTGCACTTCGCACCGATGGAGTTCCCCGCCGTTGCGGACTTCGAGTGCACGACCGCCCTCGTCGCTGCTGCTCGCGACTCCGGCTCGACCACCCATGTCGGCATCACCGCGTCGAGCGACACGTTCTACCCCGGCCAAGAACGCTACGACACAACAACTGGCCGTGTGGTCGAACGATTCCGTGGGTCTCTCGACGAGTGGCAGTCGATGGGGGTCCTCAACTACGAGATGGAGTCGGCGACCCTGTTCACGATGTGCGCATCGTCAGGCTGGCGCGCCGGCTGCGTCGCAGGCGTCCTCGTCAACCGCACCCAACAGGAAACGCCGGATGCTGCAACGATCGCTGCGACGGAGTCGAATGCAGTCGCCATCGTGGTGGCGGCGGCCCGCCAGCTCGCGGGCTGATCAGAGATCGTTCGCGGCGATGAAGGCTCGGTAGACGTCGAGCAGCGAGTGCTTTTGCACGTCCGTCAATGCCTCATCGGTCTGGATTGCCGACTCGGTCGACACCGCATCGCCCTCGGGTCGGTCACGGCCGAGGAAACGCAGCAGCTTGTCAGCCGGCACGTTCAACGCCGACGACAGGCCGTTGACGACTCGGACCGACGGTTCGTGCAGCCCTCGCTCGAGCTGGCTGAGATACGCATCCGAGAGGTCAGCGAGTTTGGCGAGCTCACGTTGGCTCAACTCCGCGAGTCGACGCTGACTACGGATGAAGTCACCGAGCGCGCCGGCACCCCACTTTTGGTCATCGGCTTCGCTGTTCGACTTCGAACTCATGTGGTGATCCTGTCTGGCATGCGGCGAAAAAGGACGACGCCCCGCCGAATACACGGCGGGGCGTCGTTCGTGTCACACAGCGCTCGCGGCACCGTCTCCCCTGGGGGGTGGGGCATGGTGCGGGGCGCTGCGTGGATCACTTCTTGGCGGCAGGCTTCTTGGCGGCAGGCTTCTTCGCTGCAGGCTTCTTGGCTACAGGCTTCTTGGCCTCTTCGATCTTCAGCATGTCGATGACGCGCCCGTTCAGGTCACGGTTCATGTCAGCGGCGCGTTCGACGAAGGAGATGTAACGCTTGCCGGCCTCGGCAGCGGTCGGGAACGCGGGGAGCTCGAAGCGGCCAGCAAACGGCAGCTCCGCCATGGCGGGAA
>JBLIKS010000154.1:0-6897 GCA_047635555.1 Candidatus Azotimanducaceae bacterium | reverse complement strand
CATGACCACGGGCAACAGCATCGACATCGACCAGTCGATCAGCGGAGCCGGCGACCCGCCCATCCCTCGTGCCAACGAACGGCTCGACGTTGCCGATTGAAATCGCCGGCCTCAATCGCCGGCCACAGTAATCGCAGGCCACAGTAATCGCAGGCCGGAGTAGAGGAACGGCGTCAGCCCGATTCGAGGTCGGTCGCGTCGTCGTCAGCGTCATCCGCTGACACATCGATCTCGACGGTCACGTCGAACGTTTCAGCAAACAGACGCGACCTTTCGCGAGCCGCATACATCTCGAGATCGATGCCGCCGTCGATGTCTGCTGCGCCGGGCGCCAGTGGCTCGATGCGCACTGTTGCATCCTTGATGATGACGCGCATCGACTCGACGAGGCCCGCATGACGACGATCAAGTCCGATGGCCAGACGCAGCATTCCAGCAAGCTGCCTGATCAACCGCTGGTCATCCTTGCCCAGCGCAGCGAACTCGTCGTGCTTGTCGGTCGGATGACTCTTGCGGTGGTACCGGGCAAGCACAGCGATCAGTTCCACTTCGTGCTCGGTGAACCCGGTCAGTTGTTCGCTGTTCCTGATGACGTAGTACGAGTGTTTATGGTGGCTTGAGTGGCTGATGAACAGTCCGACATTGTGCACGATCGCTGCAGCGTCGAGAAGCTCCCGTTCAGAATCGCCAAGGCCGTGCAGCGACTTCGTCCGGTCGAACAACTGCGTTGCGAGGAGCGCTGTATGTTCGGCGTGTTTGGGATCGGGATCGAGTTGCTGAGCGAGGCGAACGAGGTTGTGACGTCGAAGGTCGTGCAGGTCCTGGACCGAACCTGACGCGAACCGGTCGAACAGCACGCCTTCGCGAAGTGCATATTCCGAGATCGTCATCGCCTGAAGGTCGAAGGCTGCAAACACCTCTTGGAGCAGGATGACACCGCCCAAGATGATGTCGGACCGCTTGTCGTCGAGCCCATCGACTTTTCGACGGTCTGACGCCGTGAGGACCCGTTTCCCGACGTCGGCAAGCTCGGCGGCCGAGAACACCACACCGTTCATCTGACGCACGTCGTCGCCGCGTGCAGCTACTGCAATGGCGGCGACCGTGGTTGCTGTTCCGGAACTCCCGACCGCAACTTGCGGCTGATAGCCACCAAGTTCGCGACCCACCGGAGCAAGCGCTGCTCGGACGTATTGCCGGCACTCGTCGATCTCGCCATCGGTCGGGGCTCGGTCCTCGGCCAGAGCATCGGCGAAGAACCGTTCGGTGAGGCGGATCGCGCCAAGCTTCATGCTCCGCGCTTCAATCGGATCGGCACCCTCGCCTACGAGCAACTCAGTGCTTCCACCGCCGATGTCGACCAAGAGAATGCGCTGTTCAAACACCGCGAGGGCCTGCAGCACACCGAGATGGATTAATCGTGCCTCTTCGAAGCCACTGATCACTTCGACGTCGATTCCGACCTCGTCGCGTGCCCTGTCGAGGAATTCGTTTCGATTCGAGGCCTCGCGTACGGCGCTCGTCGCGACGGCCGCAAGATCGACATTGCCAAAGCTGGCCGCCACCTGCTTCATCCTGCCGAGGGCTGCGATGCCGCGCTCGATGGCGTCTGGCGCCAGGAGTTTCATCTCGCCACCGCCCTGGCCGAGCCGGACGGTCTCTTTCTCACTCGTCAGTATCTCAAACCCACCGTGGTCGGCGAGCCGGGCCACGACGAGGTGCATCGAGTTAGTACCGATATCGATAGCCGCCTTGATCGGTGTGGCCGACGAATTCTGCACAGGGTTCAGACGTCGGCGGCGTGAGCTGCAGCCAGCTCGATCGACGCGCTGATGCGGTTGAACAAGGTCTCGAGATCGACACCCTCGCTACTTTTTTGCCCCATCCGATATCGGGCGTATACGCCGTGCAGGATGCAGGCGGTCTTGAATGCGTTGAATGCCCGGTAGTACGAGAGGTTCGACATGTCGGCGCCGGTGCGATCGGCGTAGTACCGCACCAGGTCATCGCGGCTACAGAAGCCCGGCAGCGCCGTTGCGGCATCGGCTTCGACCGCCACGGGATCGGTCGATTCGGCCCAGGCATTGAGGGCGTAGGCAAAGTCCGCCATCGGGTCGCCGAGTGTCGCGATCTCCCAGTCAAGTACAGCAACCATCGAGCCGTCCTCGCCGACCATCGAGTTGTGCATTCCGTAGTCGCCGTGCACGACCCGCGCCGGGCCCTGCTCAGGCAAACGCTCGTTGAGCCAGGTGTGTAGTTCGTGAATCCGCGGATCGTCGTAGTCGGCAGCCTCGGCGGATGCCGTCCATGAGCCGTACCAGGTACGGATCTGTCGGGCAACGTATCCGTCGTGACGGCCGAGGTCGCCAAGACCGACGTCGGCCGGATCGATCGAATGAACCGCAGCAAGCGTCTCCATAAACGATTCGCCAACACGCCGACGCGCCGCCATGTCGAGCCATTCAGCT
Organism: Candidatus Azotimanducaceae bacterium; assembly: GCA_047635555.1. Taxonomy (GTDB): domain Bacteria; phylum Actinomycetota; class Acidimicrobiia; order Acidimicrobiales; family Ilumatobacteraceae; genus Ilumatobacter_A. The sequence goes on along the minus strand of JBLIKS010000154.1, from coordinate 4,429 downwards.
GACTCGGTGCCGGCGTAGAGCGCTTGACCGCCGACCTTGCCCATCACATAGAAGTGCCGGTCACACACCGCTCGGTCGTCGCAGTAACCGATCGGCTCGGCAACCGGGATGCCAACGGGGTACAGCGCTTCGATGATCCGGAACTCGCGGAACATGTCGTGCGCCTTGGGTAAGAGCTCCCCCTGCGGCGGCCGACGGATGACGAATTCCTCGTTGTTGCTATCGGCCAGCAGGTACGTCAGGTTCGAGTGGCCGCCGGTGAGGCGCGTCCACCGACATGGCGGGACCACCCGCGTATTTGCAGCCATCCACGCTTCGACAAGTGCGACGTCAAAACCGACAGGAATCTGAGAGTGCTCCACGTGTGCAGTGTTGCCGATCCGGCCGCCTGACAACGACTCTGCTCAGAGCTTCGGAGCCATCGCGTCGCCCGGCAGTGGGCCGCCGGCAGCCAGAGCCGACTGGAAACGGCGCATTCCGGTGAGCCAGCGATCGACATCGGTCGCCTTACGCTCGACGTAGGTGGCAACCTCCGGGTGCGGGAGCACATGAAATCGTTCGTCGCGCATCGCATCGAGGCAGGCTTGTGCGACCTGAGCCGAGCTGAGCACGCCATCACCCGAGGCGACCCCACCCTCGAAGTCGTCGGGGGTATCGCCAGCGCCACCGAGGTCGGGGCTATTGGCCACGATGTTGGTGGCAACGGCCTGAGGGCAGAGCACTGAGACACGGATGCCCTGGTGGTGGTGCGTGATGCTGAGGAACTCGGCAAGTGAAACCGCTGCGCCCTTCGTGACCGAGTACGCCAACGATCCAATCTGTGTGAGGAGGCCGGCTGCCGATGCCGTGCTCAAGAGGTAACCCTCCCCGCGAGCGATCATCGAGGGAACCACGGCGCGAGCTGCGTAGATGTGGCTCATCACATGGACTTCCCACATGTGGTTGATTCGCTCGTTGGAGTCTTCGAGCCCGGCAGCCGTGACGTATCCGGCGTTCGAGACAAAGACGTCGATCGGGCCGTGCGCTGCTTCGGTCTGTTCGACCATGGCAATAATTGCCTGCTCGTCACGGACGTCGATGCCGACCCCGGTGCCACCAACTTCGGCCGCGACACGCTGGGCTGCTGCCTCGTCGAGATCGGCAACGACAACGTGGCGCGCCCCTGCAGCATGTGCTGCGTGCGCCAGGGCCTCCCCGATGCCAGAGCCCCCTCCGGTAATGATGATAACTCGATCGTTCAGTTCCATCCGGCTGACCCTACGACTCGGCCTCATCTGGCCTCCTGCCGTGGCGTCATCTACGACTGGGCAGCGACTTGGGCAGCGAGATGTCAGAGCGTGCGCAGCTTGAAACGTTGGATCTTGCCGGTGGCGGTCTTCGGGAGCTCGTCGACCATGCGGTACACCTTGGGTCGCTTGTAGCCCGCCAGCCGCGACCGGCAGTGCTCGGTCAGGTCGTCAACCGACGGCGTTGCCCCATCGACGGCGACGACGAACGCCACCGGACGAGTCACGTTCTGATCGTCGGGCAGGCCGACGATCGCGGCCTCAAGCACGTCAGGATGTTCGATGAGGACACCCTCGACTTCAGCCGGCGAGACCCATTCACCACCGACGCGCAGCATGTCGTCGACTCGGCCGAGGTATGTGTGGAATCCGTCGGCATCGACCGCATAGAGATCACCGGTCCGCATCCACTCACCCTCGAACGTTGCTCGGGTCGTATCGCTGCGGCACCAGTATCCGGTAGCAACCGACGGGCCACGCACCAGGAGTTGGCCGGGAACATCGACGCTCTGGTCGTTGTCCGACTCGTCAACAACGCGGACCTCGTAGCCGGGTACGGCCCGACCACTTGTGCCTGGACGGAACCCTGCCGGGGCGTTGGAAAGATAGATATGCAGCTGCTCGGTCGAGCCAATGCCGTCGAGGATCGTGACGCCAAATCGCTTTCGAAACCGCTCGAACGTCTCGGCCGGAAGTGCTTCGGCTGCCGACACGCCGAAGCGCACCGACGCGAATGAGTCGTTGGCCAGGTCCGCTGCGAGGAGCGCTGCGTAGAACGTCGGGATGCAGAAGAACAGTGTGGGGCGCTCGCTCGTCACGATGTCGGCAACGAGTTGCGGTGTTGGTGGCCGAGTTGGTTCGAGCACCGCAGTGGCGCCGACCGAGAACGGGAAGGTGAGCGAGTTGCCCAGGCCGTAGGCGTGAAACATCGGCCCGACCGAGAAGCAGATGTCGTCGGGAGTGATCCCGAGGACCTGGTCGGCGTACGTCTCGCACGTTGCCGGGATATCGGCGTGGCGGTGCATTGCCAACTTCGGCTGCCCGGTCGACCCGGACGTGCAGAGCCAAAAACCAGGCGACTCGGCCCAGGTATCAGCAACTGATCCGTCCGAACCTGCGCCAACGAAGTCGGCCCACCCCAGTTGATCGTCGCCACTTGCACCGGACGTGATGACCGTCTCTACTTCAGGGGCACCGGCGCGAAGCTCGGCGAGCGACTGTTCGCGTGCAGCCGATATTGCAACGACGCGTGCACGCGAGTCAGCAACGATCACACCGAGGTCCCGCCCGGGAAGCAGCGGATTCATCGGCACCGGCACCGCTCCGATCCGCAGTGCACCAAGGAACATTGCGACGAACTCAACCGAGTCGAGCATCACCATCGCGACTCGCTCCTCCGAACGCACGCCGAGTGCGCGCAGCCCTGCTGCGGCCGCCTCAACGCGACGCAGCACGTCGGCGTAGGAGAACGACGAGCCACCGCTGCGAATCGCGATGCGGTCACCGTTTCCTGCTTCGATGTGGCGGTCGACGAGCCACTCGCTGACGTTGAAATGCTCGTGCATGTCAGTCTCCCTGCGTCGGCGTCGAGGTGGCGCCCATGCGATTGTAGAACTCGGCAACCAGCGCGGCGACAACCGCCGGCTGCTCATGGTGGATGATGTGGCCGGCACCAGCCAGGCGCATCATGGTTGCGTTCGCCCCGATGGCGGCCGCGGTTTCGGTCAGCTGCGCATCGGTGGCGTACTGATCCTGATCACCCTGCACGACCAACGTCGGCGCGGTGATTGAAGCAAGCAGCGGCCGGACGTCCCAGGTCGCGAAAGCATCGCTCACCCATGTGTTGCTCCACGCTTCAAACAGCTCGGCAGGGGCGTCGTGGTGTGTTGCGAGGCTGGCAACGATCCGATGAGGGGACCGCCGCATCGCGATAATCGCTTCGCTGCAGCGCGGCTCGACCCACGAGTGGGCTGCGAGCGCAACGACTCCGCGGCACGCTCCACCGCCAGCAGCGTGGAGTAGCGCAGTCGTTCCTCCATCGGAATGGCCGACGAGGAGCGGCTCGTCAATTTCCATTTCCCGCAGGAGGACACCAAAGACATTCGCCTCGCGATGCAACCAATCGGTTGGCCAAGGCCCGTCGGGCACCGGTGTCGAGGCGCCATGCCCAGCGCGCTCGTAAGCCATCACGCCAACACCGGTTGCCGCTGCAATGTCGGCAGGAGTCTCTTGCCACTGCGAAATCGAGCCAAGTCCGTCGTGTAAGAGCACGATCTCGACGGGACCGCTCCCCCACGTCGCTGTGCGAAGTCGACTGCCGCCGACCGCGACAACAGAAACAACTGCGACGAGCGGATCAGGAATCATTAGCGTCCCGGCCGAGTACAGCTAGATCCGCACGTAGTCGTAGTCGACTGCCTGCGTGTTGATGCCTGTCGACGGTGGAGCGATCCAACCTGCCATCTCACCAGGCCCGAACGCCGCCTTCATCAACGAGCCAACATGCACCTTCTCGGCATCGGTCGGGAGCCAGCCGTCGCGTCGCTCTGCCCATTCAGCAGTGCTCAGAACGCGGCCGTCAGGGCTCACGTCATGGTCACGGAACACTCCGACCTCACGGTTGAAACCGACATGCGGCAATGCCAGTTCGGTCGTGATGCCGTGCTCGGCAAGCGTCCGATTCCAGCGCCGCAGACCCTTCGCGCAATCGACGGTGTACTCGCTCCGAAGTTCGTGGTTGACGAGCGCACGAGCCGACAGGGTCTCGGTCGTGATCGCACCATCGATGACGGTCAGGTACTGAGCTTCGAGGTCGAGTAAGACGTGATCGTCGTCGTACTTATCTTCGCCGTAGCGCCCCTTCAGGCCAGCTGCGTAATAGTTCGCCGCGTTCGTCGACTTCTCGCTGCCAAAGAGGTCGAGCGAGACCGAGTAGTGGAAGTTGATGTACTTCTGCAGCGTGTCGAGGTTGATACCACCGTGGCTCGTGACGTCGTCGGTATCGAACTCGTTCATCAGTTCGGCGGTGCGCTGGATGACACGCCCGACGCCGGTCGCCCCGACAAACATGTGGTGCGCTTCCTCTTTCAACATGAAGTCACAGGTCCGACTGAGCGGATCGAACGCGGACTCGCGGAGCGCAC
>JBLIKS010000153.1:0-6986 GCA_047635555.1 Candidatus Azotimanducaceae bacterium | reverse complement strand
CGGAAAAGCAGAGGAGCCCCGGTCAGTGCTGCCAGACCGAAGTCGGCGCACCTTCCGGGGCTCGTCAGATGGACAGATCCACCACTGGTCGTTCGTCGGGCGTTAGCCTGCATCTCGACCTGTTTACATCGCCCGTCTCGCCGTTTCCCCCGATCGAAATCGGAAGAGCGTCGTGGCGGGCGATGACCGTTTTCGGATGGCGCCCGGCAAGCCGGAACGCACCCGATTTGTCACCGTTTCACTCTGACCCGGTTGCCCGTGCCATCAAAATTGGTGCCAAAGCAGATCCGTCTGTCCAAGGTTCAGTTGGGGTGTTCCCTGGTCAATCGGTTCTGCACCATTGCGCTGCTGCTGTACGCCGACCCGAAGATCGACATCCAGTTCAGTTGCCTCGCTGACCCGATCGGTTTCCCGAACGACTCGGCAGGTCTCCGTCTTCTCCTGATCCCCAAAGGCACCTGGCGACTCGGTCTGACCCCACACCTCGATCGGTTACCCAATCTCGGTGCCGACTCCCCGTTGTTCGTGTTTCACCCGAAGGCGCAGTACGAACTCGGTCTGAGATGGCTGTGAGCTCTGTCCTGTTCCGAATCCGCTGCACCGCGACGGCGGTGTGGGCTCGAGCCGAAGCCCGATCCTCACCGCCCCGGTTGGCGTGCGCTATCCGGAACATCATCCAGTAAAGACCCGAAAAAATCGACCGTCAAGGGGTTTTCAGAAAGACACAGGGTTATCCCCGAAGATTTCTTGTTACCCCCAGATTTACGACGTTCATCCACTGGTTCCGCACCGTTCATGCACACCCTGTCCACATCTTGCAGCCCTGGAATTTGCGGTGTTGGGGGAATTTGCGTTGTCGGGGGTGCCCGTATGCTGAAGGAACTATGCGACACGTCGAAATTTTTGACACGACTCTGCGCGATGGCCTGCAGGTCGAAGGGGTGTCGGCGACCGTCGACGACAAGCTGCGGATCGCCGAGCAGCTCGATCACCTCGGCGTCCACTACATCGAAGGCGGCTGGCCCGGAGCCAACCCGAAGGACATCGAGTTTTTTGCACGCGCCATGACGGAACTCAAGCTGACCACGTCGACGCTTGTTGCATTCGGTTCCACCCGTCGCCCTCGTGGCAAGTCCGATGAGGATGCGACGCTGCGGAACCTCATCGAGGCGAACACGGCTGCGGTGTGCATTGTTGCGAAGAGCTCCGAGTATCAGGTCGTTGAAGCAATGCAGACAACACTCGACGAAGGTGCCGCGATGATTGCCGACAGCGTCCGATTTTTGCACGGCGAAGGACGCAGCGTCCTGGTTGACCTTGAGCACTTCTTCGACGGCTACAAGTCCAACCCTGAATTCTCGTTGCGGGCTATCGAAGCGGCCGTGGTCAATGGTGCATCCCATCTCGTACTGTGCGACACGAACGGAGGCACCCTTCCTGACGAGGTGTCGGCCATCGTTGCTGACATTAAGGCCCACGTCGGCAACGACGCCACGATTGGTATCCACTGCCACGACGACACGGGTTGTGCTGTGGCGAACTCCATGGCGGCGGTCGAGGCTGGCGCCGGTCACGTGCAGGGCACGTTGAACGGCCTGGGGGAGCGGACGGGCAACACCAACCTCACGACGGTGATCCCGAACCTCCAGCTCAAGCGGGGATATCAGTGTCTTCCAGAGGGCCGTCTGGCTCGCCTCACATCGGTCAGCCATCACGTGGCCGAGACGTTGAATCGGGCGGTCAACCCGCAGGCTCCCTACGTTGGTTCATCAGCATTCGCGCACAAGGCCGGGCTGCATGTTTCAGCGATCGCCAGAGCGAAAGATGCCTACGAGCACATCGACCCGGGCGCTGTCGGCAACGGCACCCGCTTCGTCGTGTCTGAAATGGCCGGCCGAGCGACGATCCAGATGAAAGCCGACGAATTGGGCCTGGAAATTGACGGAGCACAAATTAATCAGGTGATCGATGATCTCAAGCGGCTCGAGCACGAGGGCTATCACTTCGAGGCGGCTGACGCTTCGCTCGAACTCCTCATGCGGCGAGCAATCGGCAGTGTTCCCGAGTTTTTCGAGATTGAGTCGATGCGTGTCATTACCGACGAGGTACGCGGCGGCCCATTCAGCACCGAAGCCACGGTCAAGCTGTGGCTGGGTCACGGCGACGCTGCTCACCGGCGCGTGTCAATCGCGGAGGGAAACGGCCCGGTCAATGCCCTCGACACGGCATTTCGTTCTGCCGTAGGCGACGCATTCCCCCAGCTCAGCAGTATTCATCTCACCGACTACAAGGTCCGGATCCTGGATGGCGGCAGCGCCACCGGGGCGACCACACGTGTCTTGCTGTCGGCCACCAATGGCCAGCAGGACTGGACGACGATCGGTGTCAGCGCAAACATTATCGAGGCTTCCTGGCGTGCCTTGGAAGACACGCTGATTTACGGGTTACTCCACACTGGCCCCTAGCGGGCCTACGGACTGCGGTCTTTACACACAGGTTGTGACATAAATTCACAGCCAGTGAATTGCAAACACTTTGTGCGTCCTGTATCTTCACAGCATGAACTGGCGATTGTTTGACGAATATGTCCGGATTGGCATCTAATGAGTGGAAAGACGGACATGCTGACAAGCGTCCCAAATGTGGATGCGGTGTTAGCGGACCAGGTACTCGATGGGGTCGTGACCGTGGACGGTCGCGTCGCTCGGCGCGAGCGAAATCGTTCCGCTGCCCTCGATGCTGTGATCGAATTGTTCGAGGCGGGCAACACCGAACCGGCGGTCGAAGATGTGTCGGCCCTCTCAGGCGTGTCATCGCGGTCGATCTACCGGTACTTCCACCATCGTGACGAGTTGATTCGTGCCGCAATGTGGCACCTCATGGCTCGGGTTGAGCCGCAAATGCAGCTCGCTGACATTGGTCAGGGTTCGCTCGACGAGCGGATCGACAACTTTGTCAAGCACCGGCTTGCTGTGTTCTCCGTGCTCGCACCAATCACTCGTGCAGCCCGGCGCTCTGCCCACTCGCTCGACCTCAGCAGCGAAGAGTTCGAAATCGGCCAACTCGTGCTCCGTCAACAATTCCTCGATCAGTTTGCGCCTGAGTTCTCGACGCTTGCCGACCGGGCGCTCACTCGTGCCGTGGTTGCAGCCGAAATCGCGTTCCAATTCGACTCGTTCGAGTACCTCCACACCTCCTTGGAAGGAAACATCGACGAAATGGGCTACCTGCTCGGCCGACAACTTCGGATCCATCTTGGGGGACTGCGATGACATCGAACCTCTTGGATCCGGCATCGACCGAGACCCGCATCGACGGCCGGATTGACCGGCGCCTGCGCAATCGTGAGGCAGTGCTCGAAGCCACAATTAAAATGTTCTCCGAAGGCGAGGTCATTCCGGCAATGGACGTCGTCGCCGAGCGGGCTGCTGTGTCGTTGCGGTCGGTGTACCGGTACTTTGAAACGCGCGACGAGTTGATTCGGGCTGCTCTCGAACAATGGCTTCTGCAAGAGGCACCGCATCTTGTAGCCCAGCCGCCGATTGAAGGCGACCTTGCCGAGCGCATTGAGTATTTTTGCGGGCAGCGCCTGACGCTGTACTTCCGGTTTGCCCCGCTGGCACGTGTGGCGCTGGTCCTCGACGAGACCGATCCGCTCGTGCGGGACCTCTTCGATTACGGCCGGGACTCCCTGCGCGAACAGTTCGCTGCACAGTTCGAGACCGAACTGGGATTGCTCGGACACCGAGATTGGGAGATGGCCACGACTGCAGCAACGCTCCCGTTGCAGTTCCATTTGTTCGAGTACATGCACGTTGGCTGCGGTTTCGATGCGACAGAGATGCACAAGCTCATCGTTGAGCAACTGCAGCTTCATCTGTCGGCACTCTGACCGGCGGGCCGACCGACGCATTGCTTTGCGTCGCAGATCCTGTAGAAAGGCATCGATGGCAGCCCCGAAGTTCAGCCCTGTTGCAGCAACTGACCGCGCCCGCGGCTACGAATCACCGGATCACGTCCCGGCGAACTGGATGCCGGATCGACCGGCCGAGATCGCTGGGTTCCAACCGTCCGGTCCACGCCGCGGCAATCACGGCCCCGACCAGGGGTTTGCGTTGCGCATCGCGGCGCGGCTCGCTCCCCAGATCAAGCTGCAGCCCGGCGAGCATCTCGACGATGCCGTTCGCGGCTGCTTGGGCATTGCGCTCGGGCGTGCCTCACTGTTTTCTCGCGCACCTGTCGTGCACGACGTCAGGCTGGCCTTCACGATCTGGGGCTACTTCGACGAGCAGCCGCCAACTGAACTGATCGAGCTGCGAGCGAAGCTTTTTGCAGGCCTGCGACACGTTGCTCATCACTACACCGAGGCCCGCGTCGTTGCCGACATGGTGCCGGACGCAACACTGCAGCTGACGCCTGAGGCTGCTGCAGCGAAGTATCCCGCGTCCTGGCGCGAACTCGTCGGCGCCTGACCGCCGCGGTCGCCACATGACCGCGCTCCCCAGGACGCGGTACCTTCGAGCCCCGGGTATTGATCTGCGTACGACGCTGCAGATGATCGGGATTTATCGCAATGACCCGACCCACGCGATGGCACCAACGAGCTTCGCGAAGGCGGCGCTCACCCCCGACGGTCCTGCAACGATGCGGCTGTCGTGGAACAGTTCCGGCGATATCACCGCCGAGGCGTGGGGCGGCGGCGCCGAGTGGCTACTTAATCGGGCGCCCCACTGGGCAGGGCTCAACGACAACATTGCTGGGTTCAACCCGGGGTTGCATCCCCGAATCGGTCAACTCTGGCGGTCACACAGCACGACGCGCCTCGCTGCTGCGGGAGTGATCTGGCAAGAGCTCGTTCTCGTGCTGCTCGGTCAGCGGGTGACGACTGAAGAGGCGTCAAAGAGCTGGAATCGGATGTGTCGCACTTGGGGTGAGCCTGCTCCGGGCCCGTGCGAACTGATACTCCCGCCGACGCCGGAGGTCGTTGCAGGTCTGTCGTACACCGACCTGCACCGAGTCAACGTTGAACGGCGCCGAGCCGAAGCGATTCTGCTGGCAGCCAAGCGCGCCAATCGGCTTGAAGAGGCAGCGACAATGTCGGTCAACAATGCACTCACTCGGTTGTCGGCGCTCCCCGGATTCGGCATGTGGACCGCCACAGCAACAGTTCTCGCGTCGCACGGCGCTCCCGACGTGTTGGTGCTTCGAGACTACGGGTTGCCGACGCTCGTCAACTTCGCGTTCACCGGCGATGCCCGGCGTCTCGACCCCGATCGCGGTGGCGACGAGATCATGCTGGCGCACCTCGCACCCTGGGCGGGCCATCGGCAGCGCATCATCCGCTTGTTGTACGCGGCGGGAATATCGGTGCCGCGACGTGCACCGCGTGCGTTCAATCCGGACATTCGCCGGCTCTGACTGCTGAGCGATGGGTCTTCCCGCAAAGAGCAGCTTCGTGATGCCGGGTCGCTAAGTTTCCAGGCGTGCCCGAGACCTTTGACCCGTCCGTTCACCCGCACCGTCGGCGTAACGCTCTCACTGGTCAGTGGGTGATCGTGTCGCCGCAGCGCACCAAGCGCCCGTGGCAGGGCAAAACCGATGACGCAGCCATCGAACGGCCTGGTGCCTACGACCCGAACTGTTACCTGTGCCCGGGCAACGAACGTGCCGGCGGACTATCGAACCCGGACTATGCGTCGACGTTCGTGTTCCAGAACGACTTCGCCGCGTTGCTCCCCGATGTCCCGCTTCCAGGCAGCCCTCTCAGTTCAGGCAGCCAGGGTGGTGATGCATCGGGCGGGCTGTATCGGGCAGCGACCGGCGACGGCGAGTGTCGAGTCATCTGTTTCTCGCCGGATCACGGCAAGACATTGGCCACGATGGACTTGGCCGAGATCGGCGTGGTGATCGATCTCTGGAAGAGTCAGCTCGCTGAGTTACTCGATCGGTACGAGTACATCCAGATTTTCGAGACGCGCGGCGCGATCTCGGGGTCGTCGAACCCGCACCCGCACGGACAGATTTGGGCATCGAACTTCCTGCCAAACGAGATCGCAGCAGAACTCGCCGAACAGCGTTCGTATCGAGCCCAGCACGGGAGCCACCTGCTCGTCGATTACGTGGAGAGCGAACTGGCGGGCGGCGACCGGATCATCCACGTCAACGACCATTGGGTTGTGGCGGTCCCGTACTGGGCCTACTGGCCGTACGAGACCATCGTGCTGCCGCGCCGCCCTGTGGCATCGCTGCTCGACTTGACCGTGGATGAGGCGGAGGGTCTTGCCGACTCGCTCAAGACGATGCTGTCGGGCTTCGACCGGTTGTTCAATACGCCGTTCCCGTACTGCTCGGGTTGGCACACGGCGCCGCGGGGGCTCGAGGACGACTGGCAGTTGCACGCGCACTACTACCCGCCGCTACTCCGTTCAGCCGACGTGGCCAAGATTCCAGCGAGCTACGAACTACTTGCCAACCTCCAACGCGACCTCACACCCGAGACCGCCGCAGGCAACCTGCGCGCCGTCCTCTGAGCGAAACATTCTCTCTGCTCGGTAGGTCTCTTAGCTCGGCGGCCGAACCGTCGCGAGGGCTGCGAGGAAACGATCGTTCCACTCAGCGCTGGCAATGGTGATGCGCACACCGACATCGGGAAACGAACGCGTGACGACGCCCTGGCGCTCGAGGTCGACGCCGAGTGCTGCAGCGTCACCGAGCACCGGGAGCCACACGAAGTTGCCCTGTGGGTCAGGGAGTTCCCAACCTGTCGAGCGCAGCGACTCCACGACCCGAGTGCGTTCGCTGACCAGTTCGGCCACCCGAACCCGCATCTCGTCGGCCGCGGCCAAGCTTGCCCGAGCGGCGCGCTGCGCGAGTTCGTTGATGGCAAACGGGACGAGCGTGCGGTCGATCATGCCGATCACCTCGCGATGGCCAACTGCATAGCCGACGCGCAGCCCGGCCAGGCCGTGTGCCTTGCTGAAGGTTCG
>JBLIKS010000152.1:0-7003 GCA_047635555.1 Candidatus Azotimanducaceae bacterium | reverse complement strand
CGCGGAACGTGCGCTCATCAGCCTCGACGCCGAATTGCACCGTCGGGAGCGCCTCCTGCGATCCGTTGGTGCGAGCGACCTCTCCGACTATCGGCTCCGCGCCGAGGCGCCGACCTTGCCACGCTTGGTGGTCGTGATCGACGAGTTCGCTGCACTGGCGAAGGAGCTTCCCGACTTTCTGTCGGCTCTTGTCGGCATCGCGCAACGCGGCCGCAGCCTGGGGGTGCACCTGATTCTCGCCACACAACGTCCGGCGGGAGTCGTGACCGACGAGATTCGAGCCAACACAAACTTGCGACTCGCGCTCCGCCTCAATGACATCGCTGATGCTCACGATGTCGTCAACGATGCTGGTCCCACTCGGTTTTCCCGAACTGTCCCGGGTCGATCAGCGCTCCGTCTGGGGCCTGACGAGCTCATCGTGTTCCAGGCGGCGCGGTGCACCGGGCCGGTGGTCGCCGGCGAACACGGCCTCGTCGTCAGGCATCCGACGGCCACCAGCACCGGAACCGGCACTGCCGACGAGTCGACGGGCGAATCCGAACTCGAACTCGCAGTGGCCACGATTCGCGAGGCCGCTCGACTTGCCCGGATTGAGCCGCCACATCGACCGTGGATCGACGTGTTGCCTGCCAACCTCCCGCCGAGCGCCGTCAACGAGACAGTCGGCGCGATCCCTCACGATGCCGTCGGCCTCATCGACGTCCCGAGCGAGCAGGGTCGGATGCCGTTGCGTTGGGAGCGCGAGCGCGGTCACCTTGCGCTGGTCGGTGCGGTTGGATCCGGGACGACGTCGACACTCATCTCCGTGATTGCGGCGCGCTGTCGCATTGCGTCTCCGGCGATCGAGCATTGGTACGTGATCGATGCTCGTGGTGACTCCGCGCTCGACGGCGTTGTCGGGCTCGGTCACTGCGGCGCCGTCGTCCGAGTGGCCGAGAGCGAACGTCTGCACCGGCTGCTCGCTCGACTCGATGTGTCGATTGACCAGACCGCGGCCGACAGGGTTCAGGCGTCGACGATTTCGCTCGCGATCGACGGGCTCACCTCGTTGCGGCTCGCCTTGTCATCCATCGAGATGGCCCCGACGCTCGTACTACTCGAACGGATTCTGGCCGACGGCCCGGCGGTTGGCCTCGCGTGCTGCTGGACCGACGATGGAGGAACATCGTCAGGTCGAGCGACCGCAGCAGACACGTGGGTGTTCCATGTCGATGACCCGGGTGTCGCCCGATCGTTCGGTGTTGTCCCGGTCGGAGCCGATTGTCCTGGACGGCTGCGGATCGCATCGAGTGGCCTCGAAGGCCAGGTGGCGATCGGAGCCGACGGGATGGCTGAGCTGCCCGGCCGACACGGCACCGACGGCCCAGCTCCGGTGCTGTCGCTTCCAGCCGAAGTGACAGGCGTCGACCTCGAACGTTCGACCGCAGGCGCGGTGCAAGACAGCACCGCGCTGGCGCTTGGTCTGAGCGCCGACAACTTGGCGACGTCGACGCTGCTGGTGCCGAAAGGGGATCACGTATTCATCGGAGGCGCCGCAGCAACGGGTAAGTCGACAGCGCTCCGACGGCTCGTTGCAGCGTGGGTGGAAGTGCACCCAGGCGGCCTGATCGTCGAGGTGGACCGGCGGACCGGGCTGACGGTCGAGGACATCGCCTGCTGGAGGGCCCCGACGTTGGTGGCCATCGACGATGCCGAGCGCGTCGACGATCAGCTTGGCGTCCTGGCTGGATTGGTGAACGACCCACCCGTTGGCGTGATGGTCATCGCAGCGGCGCGGCTCGACGCTGTCCGATCGGCCTATGGCCACTGGACGCGGGAGGTCGCACGAAGCCGGTGCGGAATCATCTTGACGTCGCCCGGCGAAGTCGACGGCGATCTCCTCGGTGTCACGTTGCCACGCCGTTCCCTGATTGCTGCGCGGCCGGGTCTGGGCTGGGTCGTCGATGGTCGCGGACACGGGCTCGTGCAGATCGCACGCGCCTGAAACTCTTCGGCTGAATCCCCGCTGCTGCAGAACGGCGACTGTTCGGCGGATGCTTATACTCGGCGCCGATGGGGGACAGCGCCGATCCGAAGCTCATCGACCGACAGGTGGGTGCCGTCGTGGCAATTGCGATCGTGGTCCGTTTGGCCTGGGTGGCACTGTTTGCGCGGACGCCAATCGGCCTGAGCGACCCTGGGTTCTACAACGATGCCGCCACTCGCCTTGTCGCGGGTGAGGGGTATCGCTCGCTCCTCGGCGAGCCGACCGCGTACTACCCGCCGGGTTATCCAGCGGTGCTCAGTTGGATCTACCGGTTGGCTGACGGCATCGGGCTCGAGGGGCATCGCGCAACCGTTGTCGGGGCTTTCCAGAGCGTGTGGTGGGGCGTGTCGGCGGGCGCGGTGATGCTCACGGGGCGATGGGTCGCTGGTGCCAGAGCGGGCTTGGCTGCCGGACTCGTCATCGCGCTGTGGCCGAATCTGATCGCCCACGCCGGCGCGCATCTGACCGAATCGTTGTTTGTGATGCTTGTGTCCGTCTGCATTGCGGTGCTGGTGTGGTTGGCCGACCGGGGCCCGCTCGACCGACGAGACATTCCCGCGCTCATTGTCCTCGCACTGACGATCGGGCCGGCGGTCTTGATTCGCCCCCAGGTTGCCGCCGTCGTCATCGCGGTCTTTGCCGCGTGGCTCCTTGCCCGAGTCGACCTGCGACGGATTGTCGCGGTCGTCGTCGTCCTTGCGGCATCGTGCGTGCTGTGGGCTGCGCCGTGGGTCGTTCGCAATCAAGATGTCGTCGGCGGCGCGACACTGATTTCGACGAACAACGGCACGAACCTGTGTATTGGTTACAACGCCGAGGCAACAGGTGCCTTCGGTCAGTTCGCCGGATGCGACACCGGCGAACGATATGTCGACGGCCCCGACGCCGAGCTGCGGATCGATGTCGAGAACCGTCGCCGGGCGCTCGACTACATCGCCGCCGAACCGCTGTCGATACCTGCCCTGACGGCGCAAAAATTTTGGGCGACCTTCGGGACCGACGACGATGGTCTGCGAGCGAACGAGTCGTTCGGTGCCGTCGAGATCATGCGGCCGGGCGTCAGGAGTTTGTGGCGAGCGGTGACGATCGGGTTGTACGTAGCGATCATGATCGCCGCGGTCGTGGGGCTTGTACTGTCGCTTTGGCGGCTCCGGCCGCTGCGCGAACGAGCAGCGACTCTCACCATTCTGATGACGCTTGCCGTGTCGCTCGCCGTCCCGCTGGTCGTCTTCGGTGACCCTCGATTCAAGGTGTCGTTCGCTCCACAGCTTGCGGTGCTCGCAGGCATTGGTTGCATCGCGGTGATCGATCGCGTCCGACCTGCTCTACGGGCCTGACGATTATGCCGACGGGTGGTGTCCGAGGAGCCACGACGGGCCACTGCCGTGCTCACCTGCCACCCTTCGCTGCATTACCTCGGCAACCTGAACAGTGGTCAGCGCTGCAGCATCCCGTATGCATGGGTCGGCGTCAGGGTGAGAATCAGTCGTTGATCGTCGACCATTGCCTGGCGGTACTCGTCCCAGTTGTCGTGCTCGCCAGCCACCGCGCGGTAGTACTCGACGAGCTGGTCGACGGTGTCGTCGTCGGGGCTTGCGGCCACCGGCGTCAGCTCAACATTGGCCTCAACGACGACGTACGCCCAGAAGTCGTCGCGGTTGACGTGCAGGCTGGCCCGAGGATCACGGCGCAGGTTCTTGGTCTTGGCTCGCCCTTCGGTCACCGATATCAGGATCTGGCCTGCGTCGTTCACCACGTACGCAATGTTTGAGGACTGGGGCCGACCGTCGGACTTGATGGCGAGCAACATGGCGTTCTTGCGCTCGGCGACGAATTCCATTGCTTCAGAGATCTGCATGGGTACGTCAACCTGCTGTGCGCTCGGTCTGTTCCGAGCCCGGCATGACGCGCGATCCCGAAGCCGTGCAGTCGTATCAGTCGATGTCTTGCCTGCTGAGTCGCCAGCTGGCGAGGGCCAGCGCGACGACGGCAACGACGAGCGGCACGATGATGCCGACCGGTGTCGAGAAATCGGCGAGGTCAAGGTCGACCCCAGTCCGGTCGACGAGGATCGAGCGCGTGTATTTGCGGATCGCGAACCGGGCCACTCCGGCGCCACCGAGGGCAATGAACCCCTCCCAGATGAGGATGTACGCAAGCCCCCAAACGATCACCTTGCGCAGCCAGACGCCGAGCAGCGTGAACACAGCGCAGTAGGCAACCACGGCCACGACGCCAGCGATGATGGTGCCGGGCACAATGCCACCACCAGCACCCGTCAGCACCGCGGCGAGTACGACAGGAATGAGTGTGATGGGGGCCGTGAGCGTGACTGCGGCAAGGAACGCTCCGACCACGATTGGCCAGCGATCCATGGGCCGCAGCCACAGGTACACCAGCGTCTTGTCGTCGCGCAGATCGCCAATCGCGGCACCCCCAAACACGAGACTGACAACGGGGATCACGACGGCAAAACCGAGCGCCGAGATCAACCTGACTGCGGCTTCGAGATCGGCATCGGCGCGGCCCAGTGCGAACGCGGCGACCGTCGAGACAAGCGCGAGCAGCGTCAGCGCGATGATCCTTGCGAGACTCGTGAGCTGGCGGAGAACGACGCGATACGACAACCGCAGAGCGGCCAGGGCTGGCACGCGCCGCTCGGTTGGTGGCTGATTGGGTGCCGGTCGGCCAGGCGCCGCAGTCATGTCGGTCATGTCGGTCATCGGCCCTCCACGAGGTAGCGGAATACTGACTCGAGGTCGTCGTCGAGCGGGGAGACTTCGGTGAGTCGGATATCGAGTTCGGTGGCGATCTGTGCGAGTTTGCGTCCGAGCCCGTCGGCATCGAGCGTGTCGACGACGAGGTGGCCGGGCCCGTCGTGGGCGTCGAGCGAAAGTGCCGTCACCAACCCACGTTCGACGAGTGCCGTACCGAGCCGGCGCGGTGCGCTGGCGCCGATCCGGATGCGCAGCGGCCGGTCGTCCATCAGCGTTCGCAGGTCGCGATAGTCGCCGCTCGCGACGAGTCGGCCCTGGGCGATGACGAGGACGCGTGAGCCGAGTCGGGCGACCTCATCGAGGACGTGACTTGATACGAGGACGCATCGGCCGGCATCGCCAAGCGCATGGAAGAGGGCGATCATGTGGCGGCGCTGTACGGGGTCGAGGCCCGTCAGCGGCTCGTCGAGAATCAGTACTTCCGGGTCGTTCACCAGGGCGCACGCCACCTTGACGCGTTGGCGCATGCCTTTAGAGAACTGCCCGACGGGCTTGGCGCCGACGTCGGCAAGATCAACCTGCTCAAGTGCCCAGCGCGCAACGCCTTCGGGGTCGGGCATTGCATGGCTGTCGGCGCTGACCCGGACCATTTCGACGGCGCTCAGGTGATCGAAAAGTGCGTCTTGTTGGGGGACCAGCGCGATGCGACCGCGTACGGATCGGTCGGTTCGCGGATCGCTTCCGAGCACGCGAATCGAACCCTTCGATGGTGCGGTCAAGCCGCACATCATGCGGAACAGCGTCGACTTGCCTGCCCCGTTCGGGCCAAGTAGCGCAGTGACGCCGCCGCCGATCGCGAAGTTGACATCGCTGACCGCAACGATGGATCCGAAGAATTTCGAGACCTCATTGACGGTGATCATGGCGTTGGTTGCAAGCGCGTCGGGGTCCGGGGGCGCAAGCGGCGCCGCCGGGGGTGGAAGCGTGGTCATCGTGCGATGACCAATCTTGAGTAGCGCCAGACAACGACGGCCAGGCCGCCGAATGTCCATGCGGCGTTGACCGCGATGACTGCCAACGTGGAGACCTCAGGGAAGTTACCCGGCTCTCCAAAGATCCGGAAGACCAGCTCGAAGGGCATGGAGAACACGTCGATTAGCCGCCAGTTCGGCGAAAGCTGCGCGCCGTCGACGAGCGACCCGGCGACGATTGGCGAGGCAAGGATCAGCAAGACGACGCCGATCGATGCGAAGGCACGACGGTCGGTGATTGACGATGCTGCCATTGAGATCGCGGTCAGCGCTGCCGACACCGCAGCGCCGGACAAGATGATGCGAAACAGCACGATCAACCAGTTTCCGAACCCGTCGGGCCCAGAACCGTCGAACGTGTAGCCGAGCAGTACCAGGAACGGTGGGCCGAGCGTGACGAGGCCGAGCGTCAGCGAAACAGCGAGCATCTTGGCAACCAGGTAGGTCCCGCGGTGCAGCGGCGTCGACAGGTACATCGCCAGCATGCCGTTGCGTCGATCCGAGACGAGCACCTCCGGGGCGACGAGCGCAGCGAACAGCGCGATTGCCGAGGTGACGAAGCCGTAGTACTCGGGGTACGACGGACCGTCGACGATGCCCGACGGAATCAGTACGGCAAGGCCGATGAAAACGATCGCGGGGACGTAGGCAATCGCTACGGCAATGACCGGGAAGATCTTGTTCTTCGCCGGCCGACCGAGGCCGAGAGTGGACCGCATGCTCTGCCACATGACGCTGCGAATCGATCCGGCGACACCAGCCCGCTCGCCCTCGTACCGCTGGAAACCGCGCGCCGAAATCTGTGCGTCGCCGCGAGAGGATGCTCGGGCGTCGGTCATCTGGCGTCGGTCATCGGTCATCTGGCGACCCTGTCGGCGTCGTGGCGAGGCTGATCGGTGAAGATGTCGTCGAGTGTGCGTCGGCGTTGCCCGAGTCGACGCAGCCGGGCGCCGGCTTGCGCCACTGCAGCTCCAACGGCGTCGAAGAGCTCGTCGTCTGACTTGCCCGTGACAGACAGGACAGCGCCGCTGCGTTCGACCGTTACGCCCGATGCTTGGAGCAGTTGAACGACAGCGTCGACACTGTGCGGCGGTTCGTCGACGTCGACCAGTTCGAGTTCGACGCCACCGGATGCGCCGGCCAGTTCGCTCATCGCGCCGTGTGCGACGAGCCGGCCCTGATCGAGTGCGACGACGTGGTCGCAGACCCGTTCGACCTCTTCGAGC
>JBLIKS010000151.1:0-7040 GCA_047635555.1 Candidatus Azotimanducaceae bacterium | reverse complement strand
TTGCCGTCAGCGGTGCCGACGTTCGGGCCGTAGACATACGACTCGATGACCTCGACCTTGCCGGGCAGCGCGTCGAAAGCAGCAGTCGTCGCTGCAACATGGGCATCATCAATGCCATCGGCCCAGGTAAACATCACAACGTGGCGAAACATGGAGCCCATCATGCCTGATCCGCGAGGACGAGCAGGTCGTTCGTCGTTGGCTTCAATCCGTCAGAGGCTGTTGAGGTGCGCGAGCAGGCCGTCGAGCGCAATGGAGTAGCTGTGCTTGCCGAACCCACCAACGACGCCGAGGCAGACAGCGCTGAGCATCGAGGTGTGGCGAAACTCTTCGCGGGCGTGCACGTTTGACAGGTGCGTCTCGACCACCGGTAGTTCGCAAGCCGAAATGGCGTCTCGTAGCGCAATGCTCGTGTGGGTGTAAGCGCCCGGGTTGAACACGACGCCGTCGGCCCAGGTACGCGCATCGTGAAGCGCATCAATTAACTCGCCTTCGCTGTTCGACTGCACATCGCGGAGTTCGACATCGCGACCGGCAACGCCGGCACGCAACTCGGCGAGGATGTCGTCGAGCGTGTCGGCGCCGTACACGTCGGGCTCGCGCGTGCCGAGCAGGTTCAAGTTCGGTCCGTTGAGGACGAGGATCTGGCGCGCCATGGCCCAGACACTACGTGGCGCCGTCCGGCTGCAGGCGGACGGGTTCTCAGGTACGCGCCGACTCGGTGTGGCCATCAACGGTCAGGGCCTGACCGCTGATGC
The DNA here is from genome assembly GCA_047635555.1 of Candidatus Azotimanducaceae bacterium. Lineage (GTDB taxonomy): Bacteria > Actinomycetota > Acidimicrobiia > Acidimicrobiales > Ilumatobacteraceae > Ilumatobacter_A. The sequence goes on along the minus strand of JBLIKS010000151.1, from coordinate 6,282 downwards.
GTGCCCCCGCCGGCGAACAGACGAACCGGACCATCGCTGCGATGTCTTGCAGATCGACGAACGTCTGTAACGAAACGGCTTTGGTGAACCCGGCGCGGATGTCGGCCGCTGGTCGGCCACTGGCGGCTGCCTCGAGATCGACGACACGATCCATGCGTTCGTTATTCACCGAACCAGGGCAGATCGCGTTGACACGAATACCGAACTCGCCAAGCTCCATTGCCATCGTCTTCGTCAAGCCGATGACCGCCCACTTCGATGCCGCGTATGGCGCTCGATACGGAAACCCGAAGAGCCCTGCTGTCGACGACAGGTTGACGATTGAGCCGCTGCGCTGCTCGATGAGGTGCGGGATCACACGCCGACTGGTGAGGAACATGCCCGTGACGTTGACGTCGAATGTCTGACGCCACGCGTCAAGATTCAGGTCTTCGAGACGCCCACCCGGCCCGGCGATTCCGGCATTGTTGACGAGTACATCAACACCACCCAATGTTTCGACTGCCTCGTCGATGAAGGCGTCAACCGCGGCCTCATCGGAAACGTCAGCAACCACCGCGCGGATACCTGGCCGCTCGGCGCCCATTGTTGCCACCGCGTCGGAGGAGACGTCGCAGACGAACACCGACGCGCCGCCATCGGCAAACTCCTCGGCAATCGCACGTCCGATGCCGGCAGCCCCTGCCGTCACAATTACCCGCAGCCCACTCACACCAGCATCCATCCGCCGGATGCTAGAGCAGCAGAGCTCGGCTGGCGGCGGACTGAGCCCATTCTCAGATATTGGGTATCATTCTCAATGCATGGTGGCGACGAGCGAACTTGAACGGGCAGTCAGCGACCGACTCGCCGAACACGATCTGCGCTACACCGTCGGCCGACGCGCAATTGTCGAAGGGCTCAAGGCCGCCGATGGGCCAGTCACGCTCCCGGAACTGCTCGACTCCTCCCCCGACCTGGCGCAGAGCTCCGCCTACCGGAACCTGGGCTTGCTCGAAGAGGCTGGAGTCGTCCGTCGGCTTGTCCACGGCGGCGAACACGCTCACTTCGAGCTCTCCGAATCGCTCACCGAGCACCACCACCACCTGATCTGCGAATCGTGCGGGCTTGTCCGCGACGTCACCCTCGAAACCAAGCTCGAACGCACCCTCGACAAGGCCTTTGACACGCTCGCCGAGGCCGAAGGCTTCGTCACGACGCACCACACCGTCGACCTCTACGGCCTCTGCAGCACCTGCCGCTGAGCCGGTCACACCGTGCCTGACACAGCGTGACCGCTAGTGATCGTGGTGGTGATGTTCGTGGTCTTCGTGGTGGACGCCGTCGTCGATGGCCACCACTTCGTCTCCGAGCTGGAGCACCCGCCCGCCGTAGGCCGCAACAAGGTGCTCGGGTGTCAGCGCCTCGGCTGGCGGGCCTGACGAGACGACTCGCCCTTTGACCAGTACGACGTGATCGGCGCGCGCTGCCTCATCGAGATCGTGTGTTGCCACGACAACCGTTCGGCCGGCGGCGCGTTCTTCCTCGATGATTTTACGAATCTGACCGATCGACACGATGTCCAAGCCAGCGACCGGCTCGTCGAGCAAGAGAATGTCTGCTTCTTGGGCGAGTCCCTGTGCAACGAAGACACGCTGCCGTTGGCCACCGGACATTTCGGCAAGGTGCTGTTTGGCCAGGTCGGCGATGTCGAGCCGATCCATGGCTCTGTCGATCGCTGCTCGGTCGTCGGCCCGAAGCCGGCCGAAAGGGCCGCGCTGCGCCGCTCGACCAAGCGCAACGACCTCGCGAGCTGTCACCAGCAAATGCTCGGAGGCATGTTGCGTCTGCAGGACATACGCGACATCGCCGCCTGCCTCAATGTCGCCCGCAAACGGGAGAACGTGAGCAATGGCGTGAAGCAACGTCGACTTGCCGGAGCCGTTGGGCCCGACCAAGGCCGTGACGCCGTGAGGGATCTCCAGGTGATCGACGCGCATCGCTTCCCTCCCCCCACGGCTCACTCGGATGCCGTCGACAGTGATCGCAGGCGCGCTGCCTTTCGCTCGGTCCACACCAGAATCTGGTGAATCAGGGGTTGCCATATTGAGAGTGATTCCCATACCATAGCCCAATGAGAATGATTCTTACTGCTATTGCGGTATTCGCTGTTGCTCTGAGTGCCTGCGGGTCCAACAGCGACACCAGCCAGGCCGAACTCCCGTCGGTCGTCGTCACGACAAGCATCGCTGGCGACATGGTCACTGCAGCACTCGGGGACCTCGTCGGCTCCAAACTGACCGTCGACGTCATCACGCCCGTTGGCGCTGACGCACACGAGTTCGCTCCGTCGGCCAAGCAGGCCGAGACGATGGAGAACGCCGACCTCCTCGTGGTCAGCGGCCTTGGCTACGAAGAAGGCATGACCGACCTGATTGCTAACGCCATGGACGCCGGTGCCGTCACCTTCGTTCTCGGCGGCGCACTCGAGCCGTCGGAGGGCGTCGACCCGCATGTTTGGCTCGACCCGGTGTTGATGTCAGAAGTGTTCGCCACGTTCCCAGAAGCCGTCGCCAGCACCACCGGGGTGCCGATCGCCGACGTGCGCACAAATACCTCCGCCTACGTTGCCGAGCTCGTCGAACTCGATGCGACGATCACTGCGGCATTCGCCGCGTACCCCGACCTCCAACGCAGCTTGGTGACGAGCCACGACGCGCTCAGCCGCTTCGCCGAACGCTACGGATTTACCATCGTCGACACGATCATCCCGTCGGTGAGCACGAGTGCGGGTGCATCGGCCGCCGACCTCGACGGAGTCCTCGAAGCCATTCGCACCAACGACGTCCGTGCAATCTTTTCCGAGACAACGGAATCGGATGCACTGGCGCAGGCAATTTCCGACGAAATCGGGCGCGACGTGCCGGTCATCGAACTGTTCACCGAAAGCCTCGGTGAACCAGGCAACGGCGCAGACACCTACATTGGCATGATGGCGACGAACGCACAACTGATCGCTGACGCACTCAGTTGATGGTTGCCGCATTCTCTGACGTTGTCCTCGATGCTTTCCAGTCGCAGATCTCGCAACGCGCACTGATCGGCGGCCTGCTCGCCGCCACGACCACGGCCCTCGTCGGCACATGGGTTGTAGTGCGCGGCCTTGCCTTCTTCGGCGACGCGCTCGCGCATGGCGTGCTTCCCGGTATCGCGCTCGCTGCGATCTGGGGCTTCGATCTGACGCTCGGTGCGCTCGTCAGCGCACTCGTGATGGTGGGCGGCGTCAACTTGGTCAACCGCACCACCCGGCTCTCGGACGACACCGGCATCGGCTTGCTCTTCGTCGGAATGCTCGCACTCGGCGTCGTGATACTGAGCCGCGAGCCGACCTTCACCGGCGACCTCACCGGCTTCCTGTTCGGCGACGTACTCGGTGTTCGGAGCGATGAGATCCGCCTCGGCATCGTTGCCCTCGTTATTACCGTCATCGGGCTCGTCGCAGGGCACCGCTCGTTCCTCGCGCTCGCCGTCAACCGCGACAAGGCCGAAACACTTGGGCTGAGGCCGGGCTTGGCCCACGCTGCACTGCTCACCTTGCTTGCCGTGTCGGTTGTGTCGAGCTTCCGCGTCGTCGGGACCCTGCTCGTCTTCGGGTTCCTCGTCGCTCCCCCAGCCTCCGCTGTCCTGATCGTCAGGCGCATTCCGGTGGCGATGGCTGTTGCCGTGCTCTTCGGGTGGTCATCAGTCGTGCTCGGCTTGATCGTCAGCTACCACCACGACACGGCAGCATCAGCAACCATCGCCGGGCTGGCGGTTACTCAGTTCTTCGCCGTGCTCGCTGTCACCGAAACGCAGCATTGGCGACAGCGACGCCGCGTCGCTGAGCTGGCCTGATCAGCACTGTCTGATCAGCATTCGGGAACACGTACCGACACGTTGATCGCGAGGCCAGCCTGGCTGGTCTCTTTGTAGCGATCGGACATGTCCTCAGCAGTTTCGCGCAACGTCTTGATCACTTCGGCGAGCGACACGCGAGCATCGGCCGGGTTGCTCGCCACCGCCAGTTCAGCGGCATTGATTGCCTTGACCGCGCCCATCGTGTTGCGCTCGATACACGGCACCTGGACAAGGCCGCCGACCGGGTCGCAGGTGAGTCCGAGGTGATGTTCCATCGCGATTTCCGCCGCCATCAGGGCCTGCTCGACTGTGCCACCGAGTGCTTCGGCCAGCGCCGCTGCTGCCATCGCGCTCGACACCCCGACTTCAGCCTGACAGCCACCCATAGCTGCCGAAATCGTGGCGCCCTTCTTGAAGAGCGTGCCGATCTCGCCGGCGACGAGCAGGAAGTCAATGATCCCCGACTCGGTAACCGGCTGCTCCGAGAAGCACACGTGGTACAGCAGCACTGCCGGGATGACGCCCGCTGCACCGTTGGTCGGTGCCGTGACAACTCGGCCAAGGTCGGCGTTCTCTTCGTTCACTGCCATCGCGAACGTGCTGACCCACTGCAGAATCTCGGCGAAACGGAAATCGCGACGCTGAATCAACTCAACCCATTCGCCTGATGTCGGCGCATCGGCGCCGCCAAGCAGCCGTCGACTAAGCGGCGCAGCGCGACGCCGGACATCGAGCCCACCCGGCAGCGTGCCGTCGGTGTGGCAGCCGCGGTAGACGCCTTCGAGCATCACTGCCCAAATGTCGCGAAGCCCAGTGCGAATTTCGTCGATCGACCTCCACTCCTGTTCGTTGGTCCACACAACATCAGCGATCCGGCAATTGCGAGTGGTGCAGTGCTCCAGCAGGTCGTCAGGACTCTGCGCTGGATGCGGGAGTGCAAGAAAGTTCTTGGCGCCGGGGATCTCGTCGGCGCCCACGACGAACCCGCCGCCGACTGAGTAGTACGACGCCGACCGCGGTTCACCGGCGACGGTTGCTTCGCAGGTCATGCCGTTCGCGTGCCCCGGCAGCCGAGCATCGATGTGGAAGACGATGTCGTTCGCCATCTCGAATCGCGCGGTGTGGCCAGCAACCAATTCGACCGTTCCCGCGCGGGCAAGACCGTGGACGTGCTCGGCAATCGCTGCGACGTCGACGGTTTCTGGCTCGTATCCGAGGAGCGCGAGCGCAATTGCCTGGTCGGTGGCGTGGCCTTTACCTGTCAGGGCCAACGACCCGTACAGATGGACGCGAACGTGCTCGACGTCGTGCAGCCCGAGCGACTCCGCGGCCAACTCCTCAGCGAGTTCACCGAGCCATCGCTGGACCGCTCGCCACGGGCCGAGCGTGTGCGAGCTCGACGGGCCGACACCGATTTTGAGCATGTCGAAGACGCTGAGCGACTCAAGGGCAGGATCTCGCTGAACAGTGTCCATGACCGCGTGGACTGTACTTGCTGGTTGTCGAGCCGATCGCGACAACCAGGCCACCCTCCCCCCCCAAAAAAAACCCCACCCCCACAGCCCCCCAGCCGGGTTGAACTCGAACCAGCAAACACTTGTACTCTGCAACGATGTCGGCAGATGTAGTGATTGACAAAGATGCCCTGCGCTCCAAGTACCTGGAAGAACGCGACAAGCGGCTCCGGAGTGACGGCAACGAGCAGTACGTCGAGCTCACAGGCCAGTTCGCCAAGTACCTCGAAGATCCGTACGTCGAACCGGCCGAGCGAGAATCGCTGCACGACGATGTCACCTTTGCCTTCATCGGCGGTGGTTTCGCCGGGCTTCTCGCCGGCGCCAAGATGCGCCAGGCCGGCATCGACGACATCCGAATCATCGAAAAGGGCGGCGACTTCGGTGGCACCTGGTACTGGAACCGATACCCCGGCGCCCAGTGCGACACCGCCTCGTTCGTCTACATGCCGCTGCTCGAAGAGACCGGCCACATGCCGAGCGAGAAGTACTGCAAGGGCCCCGAGATCCTCGACCACTGCCGTCGCATCGGTGAGCACTTCGACCTGTACGAGAAAGCGGTCTTTTCGACCGAGGTCACCTCACTCAATTGGGATGAATCGGCCAGCCGCTGGATCATCAAAACGAACCGCGGCGACGAGATGCGCGCCAAGTTCATTGCCATGGGCACCGGCCCACTGCACCGTCCAAAGCTCCCCGGGATCACCGGGATCGACACTTTTGGTGGCCACACCTTCCACACCAGCCGTTGGGACTACGAGTACACGGGCGGCAACCCCGCGGGCGCTCCGCTCGATGGTCTTGCCGACAAGCGGGTTGGCATCATTGGCACAGGCGCCACCTCGGTGCAGTGCATTCCGCACCTTGCCCGCGCTGCAAAAGAACTGTTTGT
>JBLIKS010000150.1:0-7081 GCA_047635555.1 Candidatus Azotimanducaceae bacterium | reverse complement strand
ACCCAGCGATAGCGATCAGCCGGCAGCCGCCCGCCATTCCACACCGGCACCGTGACTGCTTCGTCAGAGGTGAGCATGGTCAGTCGGGCGATACTCCGCGCGGCCTGCCGGTCAGCCTCGGACTGACCACCCCACAACCCGAGCTGGCTCCCGACGTCAGCGCGCACCTCGTCAGGTGTCAGCCTGATAAGAGCAATGCCTCCGGTGATCTCCTGATCGCTCCCTCGCGGCAGATTGGTCCACGCATCGAGTTGCCAACGAACACGCTCGACCATCGCTGCGGCGTTCAGCCCTGCCGAACGGAACCACGAACGTTCAGATCGCTCACTGTGCTCGGTTTCAAGCTGCACAACCAGCCGAGTACACACGCGACCTTCAGCCGACAGGGCCTGCGCCAACTCGTCGGCCAACTGCTTGGCGACAAAGACCACTGCAGCCGCCTGAGCAACCGGGTCGTCGAGCACGTGATCGAGCCGACGCTCCGGCGACGGGTCAGTGGTGCTCGGCAACCGATGATCGGCACCTGAGGCCAACCGATGGGCGTGCGCACCGGGGTGACCGAAACGCCCGAGCACATCGCTGGCCGTGAGCGCAGCGAGGTCACCAAGCCGACGCAGGCCGAGCCGGCTGAATAGGTCGATCATCTCGGGGTCGCACTCCCCCAACGTCTGCAGCCAACCAATCGGCAATGGCGCACAGAAGGCTGCCGACCCGCCAGCTTCGACCAAGACCGCAGAGCCCCGCCGCACCGATAGCCGCGCCGCCACGCTCGATGCAAACCGGCCATCAGCGACGCCAACACCGACGGACCCACCTGTTCCCCCGACACCCGTTCCCGTGACACCCACTGAGCGACCAATGGCTTCAAGCAGCACATCCGACAGTGCCGCATCGCCGCCGAAGTACCGCGACGGCCCACGTGCTGCCAGGCTGATCCAGCCCGCTTCAACCACATCGAGCCGAGGCGAGAACTCAGCAACAGCGCGCACCACTGGCTCGAACTCGCGGGCATCGCGAGCAACATCGTGGTCAGCAAGAACAATGTCGGGGCAGCGCCGTTGCGCTTGCCGCCGGCGCTGCCCGATCACCACGCCCTCGGCGGCAGCAGCAGCCGTGCGCGCGACCACCCGGTTGGCGTGCGTCACAGCAGCCAACTGTTCGGGACGAAACCCAGCAGCAACCGCTGGCCAGTCAGGCAGCCACACCGTGACCATACGCATTGGCGAACCACCCATGATCAGCTCACCGCAGAGAGCAATGGCGGCAAATTGTCGATAGCTGCTGCTGCATCGTGTTCGCTCGACGTGACCGACATGACTGACGTGACTTCTGTGACTGACGTGGCTTCTTTGACTGACGTGACTTCTGTGCCGAACGGCAGCGCCAGCGAAACGCATCGACGACCTGGCACCCGGCGCCCAGATGCCGACATGTCGACCGTGCGCTGCTGCAGATGCCCCCACCCGGCACCCACGCCCGACCAGACCTGCTCGATGGTGTCGATCACGCCGTCACACACCAACGGCCCTGGGTCACCGAGCACCAGCATGACGACGCCACGCTGCTGCAAACGGGTGGCGACCTTGCGCACCGTGCTGGCCGTGACCTCGGCGGGCACCCGTGTGAGCATCACTTCGAATCCATCGGCAGCAGCGGCAACCACATCGGCCCACCGGGCTGCGCGTTCGGCGACATTGGCTGCGGTGGGCTTGGCACCCAGGGAGGTGTCGATCGCGACAATGCGTTCGAGTGGCACACCGAGCTCACTGGCCGCATCGAGCCCGAGCGTGGGCACGTCGATCACTGCCAGCCACGATCCTGCTGCCACTGCCGCAGCAACCAGGTCGAGTGACGCCGACGTCGCAGCCATGCCACGGCACGACAAGACACGCCCGCGCACCAAGCCGCCTTCGGAGAAGAGTTTGGCAACATGCCCAGCAACCGGCAACACCCGTTCACGAGCCATCGACACCGGCGCAACTCGGTCACCGAGTGCCGCCAACACCGATGCCAGCGATGCCTCGACCGGCGCCGCTGTCAGGGTCGCGGTCAGTGCCGCGGTCAGTGCCGCGACATCGTTACCCCGCTCGCCAGCGATATCGCCAGGCATATCGTCGTTAATGTCTCGTACCGCAACGTCCATTCCGACATAGTATCGAACACACGTTCGATACCGCAAGACCGAATGCGGCGATGTCAGACCGGTTGTTTTTGCAGGGACGCCAGATGCGTTTCGATCAGCAGACCCATCTGTTGGCAACTCGCCGCCGCACCGTCGGCACCGAGGGATCGAGCGTGCTCGTCGTCACGAATCGCTCGGCCACCAGCGACAATCAGCAGCTTCGGCGCTACCGCACGCACTGCCGCGCATGACTCGGCGAGCTGCGCGAGGCACTCATCTGACGAGACCGAGATCCCGACCGCAACGGCATCTGAAGTGTCGGCAACAAGCAGCCCCAATGATGTGGCGGGGAGGTCGGCACCCAGATCAGAGACTTCCCATCCCTCCAGCCGCAACAGATCGCTGAGCATCGCCAACGGCAACATATGAGTCTCGCCCGCTGGCGTCGCAGTGACCACCGTGCCGCGGGGTCGTCCGCGACGCGCGAAACGAGGCCCGAGCTGACCGATGATCCGCATCGCCATGCCACTCGCACGGTGCTCGATGGCAATGTCGAACTCACCTGCAACCCATCGTTCACCGATACTGACCATCGCTGGCGTCAGTATCTCGAGGTACACCTGGTCCAATTCTTTGCCAGCTGACATGGCCGACTCGATGACGCCCCAGGCCCCACGGGAATCACCAGCGACCAAACGCGACTCGAGTCGCTCGCTCCACGGAGCGCGCTCGCCTGGTGTAACCGGCGATCGCACAGAACCAGCCTGAAACGCCGCCACCGCATCGGGTGTGACCTTCCAGGTGCCGCCGATCCTGTCGGCATCCATGAGGCCCAGGCGGACATAACGGTATGCAGTCATGTAGTGCACGCCGAGTACATCGGCGGCTTCTTGGAGGGTGTAAACGGATTCGCTCATGCAATACCGCTCAACGCGGCTGTTGAACACTAGAGCACACTGGCATGGTGTGCCGACAGTGCTCGTTAAAAACGGAAACGAGGACTAACGGGACTTCCACTTGGCGCGGGCTGCGCGCCCACGATCGAGCAGGTGCGACGGCACCTTCTGAGCTTCAGCCGACAGTTCAACACCACCTGAGTCACCAGCTGAGTCACCACCTGAGGCACCACCTGAGTCGCCAGCGGCCGCTGGCTCATCGTGCTGCAACTCTTCGGGTGACGGCGGCTTGACGCCCGGCTTCCAGTACGTGTGCAGATCACGAACGAGATCCGCAAGGCCGGCCGTGTCGTGCCCTTTTTCGAGGTCGACCGTGATGATGTTGGCGTACACGTGAACGCTTGCGACCTGGCCGGTGCCAAACAAGCGTCGTGCCAGTTCGTCTGACGGCGTATTGCCGTGAGCATCGAGGATCGAACGGAACCGCTCGTGCCCCTGCCCTGACAACGTGCGATTGATCTCGAAGCGCACCACACCTGGGGTGGAACTCTGCTTCTCAGTGACGGCGACCAGCTGACCCATACGGCTCACAAGCTACACGGGCAAACCCGCGGCGCGCGTTTCCGAGGCGAGCATGCCGATCAAACGAGCGCGTCGGCGAGTACCTGCGGGAACTCGCCAGGTGTGATCGCCATCACTGTGGCACCAAGCGCTGTGAGCGCTGCAGCGTTGGTGTAATCGTGGGCAGGCGCGCCTTCGTCGCTGAGCGCCAACAGCACAATGACCCGCACGCCGGAGGCGACGAGTTCGGCGACCCGCCGATACATCATCTCGGTGTTGCCGCCTTCATAGAGATCCGAAATGAGGAACAGCACGCTGTCCCGCGGACGCTCAATGAGCTGCTGGCAGTAGCCCAGCGCATTGGCAATGTCGGTGCCTCCGCCAAGTTGCACCCCGAAGAGCACCTCGACCGGGTCGTGCAGGAACGGCGTGAGGTCGGTGATCGAGGTGTCGAAAGCAACAAACTGCGTTCGTAGCGCTGGGAGTTGCGCGAGCACCCCACCGAATAGTGAGGCGTAGACAACGCTGTCGGCCATCGAACCGGACTGATCAACGGCGATGACGACATCTTTGGCGAGGCTCCGCTGGCGTCGCCCGTGGCCGACGAGCCGTTCGGGAATGATCGTGCGATGTTCCGGCAACCAGTGTTTGAGGTTCGCTGCAATCGTGTGGTTCCAGTCGATGTCGCCAGGGCGCGGGCGCGAGGTCCGAGCGCTTCGGGCCAGCGCCCCACGAACCGCCTGACGGGTCTGGTCGACGAGCCGGGCTTCGATGTCGGCAAGCACCTGGGCAATGATCTGGCGGGCTGTAGCCCGCGTCTCGTCGGGCAGCATCTTGTTCAACTCGACGAGCAGCGTCACCATGTGAATATCGGGTTCGACCGACTGCAACAGCTCGGGTTCGAGCAGCAGCTGTTTGAGGTCGAGCCGTTCGACCGCATCGCGCTGCATGATCTGGACGAGTGGCGTCGGAAAATACGTGCGAATGTCACCGAGCCAGCGCACGACACCCGGCTTCGATCGCCCCAGCCCGCCGGCACGCTTTCCGCCGCCGCGTCGGCCGCGCGCCCCCGTGCCGTTTGCGTCGTCTCGGTCATAGAGCGCGCCAAGCGCAGCGTCGATCCTGCGATCGTCGCCGACCAACGCCTGACCCCCACCCGAACCGTCGCTGGCACCGCCATCCGAACCGTCCGAACCATCCGAGCCATCCGAGCCATCTGCGCCCTCAGTGCCCTCTGTACCGCCTGTGCCCTCTGGGCCCTCTGCTCTTTCGGCGGCGCGCTGGCGCGACTGTTCGACGGGCTGCGTTTGCACATCATCAGCAGCACCACCGAGCACCAGCCGCCAGCGACGACGGCGTTCGGAATCAGAGACCCGGGCCAGCGTCTCGGTCATCTCGATCCATCTCGAGCCATCTCGATCCGGCGTTGCTCGATCCTGCGTTACTCGATCCTGCGTTACTCGATCCTGCGCTACTCGACGATCAAGCACCACGGCCAACTGCTCGCTGAACTCCTCGATTGGTTGGCCGGGGCCAACACCGAGCATGTGTCGCACCGTCATCAAAACTTCGGCGGCGCGTCGGACGTCGACATCAGTTCCAAAGCCAGTCGTGCGCTGCGGTGCCTGATCAAGGAGCAGCGACATGATCTGTCGGCGCTCGGCTGCTTCGAAGGCCCCGAAGGTCCGACGCAGCAGGACAAAGACCGAGTCAAACGCGGCAGGTTTCAGCGACGACAGCCAACGATCGACGACACCGAGTAGGTCGGCATCGTGCACCAGGACCGTGCCGGAGCCGGCGAGAAATCCCTCGATGAATGCAGCGCCAGTTGCTGGTGGCGTTCCGCCCGACAACGCCTGTCCCAGCCGCTGCTCGACATCGCGCGTGGTCCACGCTCCACCGTCGTGCAGCAGCCTGGTCGCCCGGCCGTGCACCAGGCCGTGCCCAGAACGGGTTCCGGCCAACTGTGCAAGCACGTCGGGGAAGGCTCGGTCTCGCGCCCGATGCGACAGGACGGCGAGCGCCGCCTGCACGCCAGTCAGCCGTTCGACCATCACTGCTGCGCCGTCGTCATCAAGCTGGCGACATGCCACGCCGACACCAGCGAGGATCCGTACGATGATCCCGTCGAACACGGAACGCATCGATGACGCATCGGTCTGGCGGACATCGCCGTACCGCAGCGCGTTGGCCAGCGGCACCGCAGCGTCCATCAATTGGCCGACGTCGGGATCGGTCGCAGCACGCTCGGCGAACAGCACAACACACGGCTCAATAGCGTCGGGCAGGTCGCCGAACAGCGCCGACTCGAGCACTCCAACCAGATCGGCCAGGCCGCTTGCTGCCCGACCACGTTCGATCAAACGGTTGGTCGCTGCCGACGCAACGGTCGTGCCGTAGCCCGACTGTTCGATCAGACGCACCGACAACTCGGGCTCCCAGGCGACACGCCACGTTTCACGGAAAGTGCCAGACGAGCCCCGCCCCTCCTCGGGCACGCCCCAGGGCACACCAATGGCCAGTAGTCGATGCAACAGGTGCGACTTGCGCAGCCCGGTCGGCGTGCGCAAATCGACTTCGACGATGCGCATCGCAGCTTCAGGTTTGAGGCGAGCTGCTTTTTGTGCCTTCGCGAGGTCGCGGGCGAGCGGTACTTGCGGGGCCGATTCGGGCACCGACCCGAGTGCGTCGCCAACGACAAGTTCGTTGCGCACCAAGTCGAGGCCACCCATCACCGCGTCAGCGGCATCGAGCACTTCGGCCAGCCCAGGGCGCGGCCGGTTGCGCATCGCTGCGAGCGTGGTGGCGAGTCGAGTGCCGCCAATCAAGTGATCAGGTGATGCCGCATGGCCGCTCGAGCGCAACACGTGTGCTGCGTCGACGAAGAATCGGGCGACCCCGTCGGGGCCCGGATTGCGGAATATGTGGTCGTACCAGCCGGGGCTGCTCACCCCTGCGCCGTAGCCCGATGACTGTGTGAGCCGGCGATGAGTCCAGGGCACCCACGCTGCTGCGACCTTGACCTTTGCCAGACCGCGCAGCGTTGCTGTGTCGGCCTGTGCCGGGTGCGCATCGAGGTCGAGCGCCGGTACGTGCCATGCCCCGCAGATCACAGCGATTGTTTCGTGCCCGTCTTTCTTCGCCACGCGAATCGCGCGCCGCATATGGGCTTCTCGACGCTCTTCGCCCTGCGACGGAATCGTGCCGTGGCGCGCTGCGGCCATTGCTTCAGCAACCGCCGCGAAGGCAGGGGGCCCGTCGCCGCGATGCTCGATGACGTCTTCCCACCACCGTTCCGGATCGTCGTCGCCGGCCGCTGCGGCGAGTGCGCAGAGCGGGTCGGGCGGCGCCCGGTCGACAACCGCGCCCTTTCCGACGTCTTGGCCCAGCGTCGGGGCCTCGTCGCGAGTCGCACCGGCAAAGGTGTTGGTGAGTGGCAGGTCGATGGCGCGAACTTCGATGCCTCGCTCGTTCGCCCATGCAATGCCCTGCCACTCGGGGC
>JBLIKS010000149.1:0-7109 GCA_047635555.1 Candidatus Azotimanducaceae bacterium | reverse complement strand
TGTCCATGGAAGAAACCGTACTGAGCGACATCCGCCGATTGGGCAATCAACGACCCTGATTTTCTGGCGTGTTCACCCGATGGCTGCGCACGACGCTTCGTGACCGCTTCGGAATCGCCCGACTGATCGACGGCGTGTGGAAGATCATCAGCGACACGATCTGGCAAGACCTCAGCATGGCCGGCGGCCAGTGCGTGCCCGGGTACGAAGTGATTTCCCCGAACCAGGCCTGACCGCAGGAGGTGACGGCTGAGTCAGCTGCTGGCAGACTGACCGTATGAGCAGCAAGGCGAGCAGCGCAGCATCCGACACATCCATCTACCTCGATCGGCTCGCCAAAGTGCGGGCGTCGATGGTCGACCAGAATGTCGACACCGTCATGGTGTCGGTCGGCCACGACCTGCCCTATCTGTCGGGCTACAGCGCCATGCCGCTCGAGCGCCTCACGATGCTCGTTGTGCCACGCGACGGTGTCGCCACAATGGTGATTCCTGGGCTCGAAGCAGCTCGTGTCGAACCGCAACCAGGTGTCTTCGACCTCTTGCCCTGGAGCGAGACGCAAGACCCGACCGCCATCGTCGCCAAGTTGGCAGCCGGTTCGAAGCGCATTGCGATCGGTGACCAGATGTGGGCCCGCTTCCTCGTCGAATTGCTGCCACACCTACCCGGCGCCGAGTACACGCGTGCAGTCGACGTCGTCGGCCACCTCCGCATGAGCAAAGACCAGGCAGAGCTTGACGCGCTCGCTGCGGCAGGCGCAGCCGTCGACAAGATTGCAGGCGAACTCCAGCGCGGCGAAATCCCACTCGTCGGCCGGACCGAAGCCGAAGTATCGGCGCACCTCGCACGCCGCATCATCGAAGAAGGTGCACAGAAGGTCAACTTCGCGATCGTTGCCGCCGGCGAGAACGCATCAAGCCCGCATCACCACCCGGGCAACCGGGTGATTAAGAAGAACGAGATCGTGCTGACCGACTTCGGCGGCACGATGAACGGCTACTGCTCAGACACCACGCGCTGCGTCTTCACCGGCGACATTGCGCCCGACGTCGCCGAGGCGTACGACGTGCTGTTCGAAGCCCAGGCCGCAGGAGTTGCTGCAGCAACGGTTGGCACGCCCTGCCAAGACGTTGACCGCGCGTGCCGGAAAGTCATCGACGACGCCGGTTACGGCGAGTACTTCATTCACCGCACCGGGCACGGCATTGGCCTCGAAGCGCACGAGGATCCGTACATCGTGGAAGGCAACCCGCTGCCGCTCGCACACGGCCACGCGTTCAGCGTCGAGCCAGGGATCTACATCCCGGGCAAGTGGGGCATGCGGCTCGAAGACATCGCTGCAGCCACCAACGATGGCCCGGTGAGCTACAACAACTCGGACCACCACCTCATCTCCGTCGACGCGTAGCCGGTCACCCGTTCGGTCACCCGTTTACCCGTTCGGTCACACTGTGCCTGACACAGTGTGACCGTTAGCTGGTTGCGAAGGCGGTGTTGTCGGGTGTTGCGGAGAAGCCTGTCAGTTCAATCAACAGGTCGCTGCCGTCGAAGAGTGCGAGTGCACCGGACTCGAGGGCGCAGTAGCGCTTGGTGCCACCGGTAACGGGAATGTCGACACACAGAGCTTGCTGACCTCCCTGGGTGATTTCAGAAGCAACCGGGTCGCCAATCCGCCGATCGGCGTCGACGCGGAGTCGAGCTGCCATTGCCTTGGCGTAGAACTCACTGGTCAACAGCACGTCGCTGGTCCGGGCCTCGTTGATCTCGCCTTCGCACGTGCCCTCTGAGAGATTGCAGGTGATCATCGATTCGCCCTCGTAGATGTAGCGAACCATATTGATGGTGATCGAACGCTTCCCGGGCGCCTGGACGACCTGCGCTGTTGACGTGAAATCGCCGAGGCGTGTCAGCACCGTGTAGTCGGCGGTGAACAGCTCGGGGGACACGCAATCGAGCCGATCGAGAACATCGTCGATCTCGACGCGCCCGGTCCTCTCGGTGAACGCACAACCGCCAACCGTGGGCCGCTCGCCAGTGAAGCAGGAGCTGAGCAACGCTGCGCACGCAACAAGTACGGCTGCCGAGCGAGAGGTGACGTGACGGGAGCGGCGGGGGAAGGCCATGGCGGCGCCAGCGTACGCCGTTACGATCCCAAATCGTGATCCGCCTCGACGCCGCAACGGTGCTCTTGCAATGGGCGACTGGCGGAATGTTGTTCTGCTGGTTCACCACCCGCCGCCGCGTGATTGGTGTTGGCTACGGCTGGCTCCTGCGTGGCACCTACCTGTGTTTTGCCGCCGGTGCACTCGCTGCAGGATTGGCATTGGGCTTCGACCCGGTGCGCGACATTTCCTCCGCGCTCGTTGCCTTGGCATGCCTGTTCGCACTCGTCGTGTCGATCGTCCGCAAGGGTGCCGGCGTGAGCGGCGAGAATGCCGAGTTCGACCGACGAACCGAGCGCGTCGCCGCAATGACTGGGATCGAGCGTGACGTCGACGAGTCAGTAGTTCGAAGCGGATCCGAGTTCAACCCGAACCTTGACCTGGTTCCGGCAGCCATCGGCTTCATCGGCTTGATTGCTGCTGCTATCGACGCTACAAATGGTGCATCGCTGGGCACGCTGACGGTCGCACTGCTGCGCACTTTGATCGGCGCAGCATTTATCGGCGCAATCAGCGATGGCATGCTTCTTGGGCACTGGTATCTCGTTCAACCTGGATTGCCGCGCAAGCTGCTGAACGAGATGGTCACTGCGCTCATGTGGCTGTGGCCGCTCGAGGTTGGAGCCTTGCTGCTGCCAACCGGCATGATCAGCGTCTGGCTCGGCACGGTTGACGACGGTTGGGGCGGTTTGCTCGGCTGGATGTGGGGGATGTGTGCGATCTCGACGATCATCCTCGTGCTCGTCACTCGGGCAGCATTGAAAGAGCGCTACTACTCCGCTGTGATGGCCGCGACCGGCCTGCTGTACCTGGCGATTCTGACTGCGTTCGGCACTGACATCGTCGCCCGCGCTGTCCTCGATCAGACCTGACCTGCAAACCCGCCGTTCAGCTCGACGGCGAGACCGTCACCGCGTCGCCGCTTGCGACCACACCGGGTCGCACGACCGCTGCGTACCACCGGCTGTTTTCAGGGTTGATGTCGTGGTCGACGAGTGAGATCTCGCGCCCGGTGAAGTTCGCTGCAATCTTGGAACAAGGAACAGCGGGGGCGGTGAGCTGGCAGCGCACCTCGCCGATGTCGAGCACCGTGCCTGCCCGAAGTGCACCCCACTCGATGCTGCGCAACGTCAGGTTCTCACCGACACCACCGGCCGATACGGGATGGCCGTCGCTCGCGAACTGGTCGATCACGTCGGCGCTCCAGAGGCTCAGTGCCTGCCATGGCCTGCCGTGATGAAGCCGGGTCTTCTGAACGTCGCCCTCGATGCCGCGCCAGCCAACGGTCGCTGTGTCGACGGCCGACTTCGGCACACCGCCAGTCGAGCAGTTGATCTGGGCGACGGTGCCGAATTGGTTGGCGGCGATCTTGGCACTGCCAGCGGCAATCACTGTCAGGTGTCCCCACAGTTCAGCAGCCAACGCTGGCTGGTCCTGGTGCTCACGCCATGACTGGCTGATGTTCTCGATGCAATCGCAGGCTGCTGCGGCCTCGGGGGAGCGGTCGCCGATATCGGCGGTCCAGAGCGCGAGGAGCCCGTCGATATGTTCCAGCGTCCGGGTCGTGTCTTGGGCGTTCCACTCACAAATCTCGTACCAGTTCATGTATCTGACCGTAGTTGCCGCTTGTGTTCTCAACATCGGGTTGGCCGTGATAGGCCTTTTTGTATGGCGCAAATCACAGCAACAGCGAACAACTCAACTTCAACCTTCGAAGTTGCGGACGGAACCAAGCTTGTTCTCGCGCTCGAAGGAAACGGGGTCGACATCTTGCACAAGTGCGGTGGGTACGCAAAGTGCACGACCTGTCAGGTGCAATTTGATGTCGGCGAACCTTCCTCGAAGACCGCAGCCGAAGCAGAACTCGCGGAGAACCGTGATCTGGGTAGCGCCCGACTGTCATGCCAGATCGAAGCCGTCGGCGACATGACGCTGACTGCAGTGATGACCGTGAGCTCAAGCGATTTCGACGAGCCAGGACCTACCCCGGCAGCAGAAATTACTCCCTGACATCACGATCCAAACGCAGCTGCGCTGTTGCAAGACATCGGGATCGAAGGGGTTGCAGATGTACGTGCCGCTGCCGAGTGGATGACCTGACATCGATCTGGGCGGTCGAGCAGGCATTATGTGAGCGTGGCAGCACGACACGGAATCATTTGGTTCACCCTTGCCCTCGTCGCGGGGGCGTGTTCGTCACCCGCCATCGACTCGGGCAGCGCTCCGCGTTCAACCGTGGCTGCGCCATCGAGCACGGCCACTACAGCGGTGTCGTCGACGAACACGCCGGACCCGTCGGCCGGTGCAACAGCCGATGCTGTGCTGACCGAACCATCGAACACGTTGGGCGCGCCGACCACGAACCCGTCGGTCACCGCGCTGACCGGCTGGGAAGCAGTTGACCGGTACCTCGAAATCACACTGATCCGGGGCGGTTCGAGCGCTGCATCGATCGCCGTAATGCGCAATGGCGATCTTGAACACGCTCAGGCATTTGGCGAACGGGTGCCCGGAGACGCTGCTGAAGTAAAGGATCGATTCCGAGTGGCGAGCATCAGCAAGACGATTGCAGCGATCACGGCACTGCAGTTGGTCGAGGCCGGCACGCTTGACCTCGATACGCCGATTGGCTCGCTGCTGGCAAGCGACCTGGGTGTGGGCGCGCCGACCGCAGGAGTCGCAGCGCTCACGATCAGACAACTCCTCACACACAGGACAGGGTTTGCCCCGTTTGAAGACCTGTTCTTCCGCAACGAGGTTGGATCGTGCCGCGAGGCTGCCGTTGTTGGGTTGACACAGAGCCTGCAGAACACGCCGGGCGGGCGATTCCAGTACAGCAATATGAACTTCTGCCTGCTCGGGATTGGCATCGAAGTCCTGACGGGTGAGCGCTACGAGAATGTGGTCCGGCGTGAAGTACTCGACCCCCTCGGGATCGACGGGATGCGGATGGCCGACACCTTTGACGTCGGTGTCGGCGATGTCGAACATCGGTCCGAAGCAGGCCGCAACTACATGGAAGTGCTCGGTGCTGCAGGCGCATGGATCGCTACACCGACCGACCTCGTGACCATCCTCGACTCGATCGACCCGGACACGCCCGGCACGAAGCTGCTCGACGCAGCGACGTTGGTCCGGATGCAGACGATCACGGACGACCCGCCACAGCCCGTCGACGAGCAAGGCACGACCGGGCCGGCGACCACGACGATCCCGCCAGATCCAACCAGCGGATACGGCATGGGGTTGATGATCTTCGACGCCGAGGACGACATTTCGCTCAGCTTTGGCCACACCGGCACGCTCGAGAGCACACACGCAATGGTCGCTCGTCGCCCCGATGGGCTGACCTGGGCTGTGACCGTCAGTGGCAACTATCCGGCATCGACCCGCGACCTCGCGAAAATCATCGACAACGCGCTCATGCTCGGCGGATTTACCGATGGCTCGTACGTTGTCGTCCCACAGCCGCTTGACAAAGGCTGAGGCGGTGCAGCGAACGACGAGTGGCCGAGTCGGCGTGGTGCTGCTTGTCGTTGCGTTGGTGGCCTGTACCGACACCGATTCGACGAGCCGACCATCGCCCGGATTTGTGCCCTCCACGGTCCAGCCGGTCGCCGCCGATCCCGCTCCTACCGATCCCGATACCACTGACCGGTCTGTCACCGACCCCGTTGAAGAGGCCGCCCCGCCGATCACCGAACCAGTCGACACGGAGGTGCTCGGTGCGGCTACGGAGGTGCTCGGTGCGGCCACGGAGGTGCTCGGTGCGGCCACGGCCGATGACAGCGGCACGACGGGCCTCGACGAGGTGGGTCTGAGCACCGACGATCCGACTTTCGAGGTCGAGCCACTCCGCCCGTTCGTGTTGGAAGCGGCAGAGGCCGCGCCGGCAGCACCAGCCCTCGACGATTCGGGAGGTGCAGCTCCGACCGGATGGGCGGCGTTTGACCGCTCACTGCAAGACGCTCTGCTGCGCAACGGCAACACCGCTGCATCGGTCGCGGTCGCGATCGGTGGCGAGGTCGTGCACGAGGATGCCTTCGGCCTGCGGGCGCCGTTCATCAGCGACGACGAGGCCGCGCCCGGCGATCGCTTTCGAATTGCGAGCATCTCGAAGCTGATCACCGCAATCACGCTGCTCCAGCTCGTTGAGGACGGCGTTGTCGGCCTGGATGAAGAGGTGGGCCAACTGGTCGCTGACCAGCTCCAGGTGACGCCGTCGGCGGGCGCTCGTCGGCTGACCGCCCGCCGGTTACTCAACCACACCTCCGGTTTTGGAAAGTACGACACACAGTTCTTCCGCAAGGGCGCCGACAGCTGCGAAGACGCTGCCCGCCTCGGCATCAGGCAGGGCGCTGGTTCCGGTGGATACAGATACAGCAACATGAACTTCTGTGTCGCCGGGATACTGATCGAAGCACTCACCGCGAAGAGCTACGTGGAGGCTGTCTACGAGCAGCTCCTCACGCCGCTCGGGTTGTCTGGGCTCCGGCTGGCCAATACGTACGACCCCGGCCCGGGCGAAGTGCTGCACCCGTCGACCGCTGACCGGAACTACATGGAAACGCTCGGCGGCGCCGGAAGCTGGATTGCTTCACCGACCGACCTCGTCACCATCTTGAACTCACTCGACCACTCGACTCCCGGTTTCAAGCCACTCGAGCCCGACACGGTCGCACTGATGGAGACTCCTGTCGGCGGCGTAGCGGGCCAGCGGGGTTACGGCCTCGGGTTGATTTCCTACGGCGAGGGTCGCTACGGCCACACGGGCACGATCGAGAACACCCACGCCATGGTCTTGAACCGCAGCGACGGTGTCATCTGGTCGATCACCGTGTCGGGTCCGTACCCCGACGACACGCCGCGCCTTGAAGCATTCATCAACCGAGCGTTCGAGGCTGGCGGGTTCATCTCGGGTCAGTAGATCACGCCAGCGACTCGAAG
>JBLIKS010000148.1:0-7125 GCA_047635555.1 Candidatus Azotimanducaceae bacterium | reverse complement strand
ATCAACAGCCGGCTTGACCGACTCCAAGAGTCGGGCACGGTGCTCGGCTTTACCGTGCGGATCCGTGAAGACCATGACCCGCAGTCTGTTCGTGCAGTGTCGCTCATCGAAGTTGAAGGCCGTACGACCGAAGACGTCATCAAGCGGTTGCGCGGCATCCCTGAGTTGCAGACACTCCATACGACGAACGGCGGCTGGGATCTTGTTGCTGAGATTCGCACCAACTCCCTGGCGAGCTTTGACCGCGTCCTCGTTCAGATTCGATCGGTTGAAGGCGTCGTCAACAGCGAGACCAGCTTGCTCCTCACCAGCGTCCTTCGGTAAGCAGCGTCGACAGGGCTACTGGGAGTCCCAAAGGTCGAGGCCGTGCTCGATGCGCTTGATTGTTGTTTCCAGCACGGCGATGCGGGCCCGAGTCCGTCCCCAGATGGTCGTGTGTTCTTGGACCCGCTCGACGAGGCCAGGGCCGACGCTGCCTTCGTTGGTCTGCTCGCCGAGGTGTAATCGGAGCTCCTCGAAACGCTGCTGACCCGCAGCCAGACGTTCCTCGTACTCGTCTTTTTGGAGCGGTGCGGAAAGGTCGACCCGGTCCAGGCGTGTCATGGGTTGAGACTGTCACGAAACAGATATCGACGCACGGGTGCTCGTGCAAGTACCGTTCGAGATCTCATGTTCGTGAAGATCTGCGGAATTACCAGCGAAGACGACGCACTGCTGTCGGTAGCAATGGGCGCTGACGCTGTCGGCTTTATCTTTGCACCGTCGACGCGGCAGATCGCGCCGCAGAAGGTCTATGACATCACGCGTCGGCTGCCGCCTGAGATCTTGACCGTCGGGGTGTTTCGCGACGAGCACCCGTCGCGTGTTATCGAAATTGCCCACAAGGCCGGTCTCAAGGCTATCCAACTGCACGGTCGTGAGACCCCAGCTCAAACCAAGGAGATCGCTGGCCATTTCCGCTGGGTGATCAAGGCGTTCGCATCGGACGACGAGAACCTCCCGAATGCCGATCGATACGGGACCGACATGCTCCTGCTCGATGCGCCGAGTCCGGGCAGCGGCAAGGTGTTCGACTGGTCGATCGCTGGCGACGCGCCCGACTCGATGAAGCTGATTCTTGCCGGTGGACTCACCCCCGAGAACGTCGGGAGTGCAGTCGAAGAAGTGCGGCCGTGGGGCGTCGACGTCGCGAGCGGCGTCGAGAAAGAGCCCGGCAGGAAAGATCCGATGAAGGTCAAGCGGTTCATTGAGAACGCCAAGGCCCATGCCATCGAGCAGTACCGCGGCGACGACAACATCCCGTACGACTGGGACTTCGAGTAGCCAGTTCGGCTCGACTGCTCTCTGGCTCTACTGCTTTCTCGATTTACGGGCTGATGACCCGGGTGCCCATAATCAGATCATGAGCGGCGCGACGCTCTCGGTTGGTGACGGCCACGAGAATCCCGATGAAGAAGAACACGAAGCCCACCGCTGACAGCAGCGTGCGCAGCACCGCCCGGCGGTAGGAGATCGTCGCGCCAGTTTTTGCATCGATCACCATGACCTCGGTCGAGCGTTTACCGACCGATGCGCCCTGTGAAATCGTTCGGCTGTACCAAAGTACCCACAGCGCTGAAAGTGCATAGAACACGATGCGGGTGAAACGCAATGACGCAGCCGAGATGTTGCAGTCTCCGTCAAGGTCGGTGGCGGTGAGGTCGCAGCCGCTTATGCCACCGGGGCCGAACCCCCACGAAATGATCCACGCAGGAACGAGGACAAGCACGCAGAAGAGCATGCCGTCGACCATGATCGCGCCGATCCGCTGTGGCAGCGACGCGCGGACGTAGCGATTCACCAAATGGGAGGTCGACGCTGCTGTGGACTGCTGGCTCACGTCGCCACTTCTGCCACTTGTTGGTCGGGTCAGTTTGCGGGCGAGTGCAGCGGAGCGCCGTCGAATCTGTCGACTGTCGCAAACGACTCGACTGGCTCGCGGCGGAGTCGGGTCAGCTGCTTGACGGGGTGACCGAGGAAGATCGTCGCAACGAGTGCGTGGTTTTTGGGGAGACTCAGGAGGCCGGCTGCTTCAGGTTCGCGACGACTCAGGAACGTGGTCATCACGCCGCCGAGACCGTGATGGCGCGCCGACAGCATGAGGTTCCAGCAGAACGGATAGATCGATCCACCGCCGGTCATTGGTGGCCGCTCGAGGTCGGCGTCCATCATTGCGATCTTCCCCAGATCGGCTGCGATAGCCAGCACGACCGGGACGGATTCGATGTTGTCCAAGAGTTCGTTGGGCTTGCCGGGCGTGATGTTGTCTGGCGTCTCGTATCCCACGACGGTGTACGGCTGACCGCCTGCCATGCGGATCTCGAGGTACTCGTCCCACACCGGCTGCATGAGGTCGGCGAGGCCTCGTCGAAGTGGTCGGTCCTCCACGACAGCGACGCGCCAGGGCTGACCGTTGCCGCCTGACGGAGCGAACCGGGCGTCGTCGAGGATTGCCGCGACAGTGTCGAGCCCGACCGGCTTGTCCTTGAACGAGCGAACGGCGCCATTGGTGCGAAGTGCGTACTGCAAATCCATAGGAGAGAACCTATGGCGGATGAACGACGTCAGGTGAAAAGCGGTACTGGTTCGGTGTTTGCGACGGTGGTTAGCGGCGCCGATGGCACACTGGGTGTGTGTATGACTACATCATCGTCGGTGGCGGCTCTGCGGGCTGTGCGCTCGCCAATCGTTTGAGCGCCGATCCATCCAACGAAGTTCTCGTGATCGAGGCAGGCCGTCGCGACTGGAAGTGGGATGTTTTTATCCACATGCCGGCGGCGTTGGCTTTCCCGATTGGGAGTCGCTTTTACGACTGGAAGTACGAGTCCGAGCCCGAGCCATTCATGGACGGCCGACGGGTGTACCACGCTCGCGGCAAGGTGCTCGGCGGCTCCTCGAGTATCAACGGCATGATCTTCCAGCGGGGCAACCCAATGGACTACGACAAGTGGGGCGCCCTGCCCGGCTTGGAGAACTGGGACTGGGCGCACTGCCTGCCGTACTTCAAGCGGATGGAGAACTGCTTGGCCGGTGAGGAGCCGCGACACCCGGGCCTGCGTGGCGACGGGGGCCCGCTCAAATTGGAGCGCGGCCCAGCGAAGAATGCATTGTTCGACGCATGGTTGAAGGCGGGAGTCGAAGCCGGCTTCAACCGCACCGACGATGTCAACGGCTATCGCCAGGAGGGGTTTGCACCGTTCGACAAGAACGTGTCGCGTGGCCGTCGGCTCAGTGCGGCCCGCGCGTATCTGCACCCCGTACTCGACCGTGCGAACCTGACGTTGATGACTCGCGCCCAGGTCAGCAAGGTCAACTTCGACGGCAACCGGGCCACCGGTGTCGACGTTGAAGTTGGCTTCCGGAAGAAGAAGCAAACGATTAATGGCAAGGAAGTCATTCTCTGCGGCGGAGCGTTCAACAGCCCGCAACTCCTGCAGCTTTCCGGTGTCGGCGATCGTGAGCATCTCGAATCACTCGGCATTCCCGTTGTGGCACATGTGCCGGGCGTCGGGGAAAATCTGCAGGATCACCTCGAGGTGTACATCCAGTACGAATCGAAGCTGCCGGTGTCGATTCAACCGCACCTGGCGCACTGGAAGAAGCCGTGGATTGGCCTGCAGTGGCTGTTCCGTAGGGGACCGGGTTCGTCGAACCACTTCGAGGCTGGTGCCTTCGTCAAAAGCAACCCGACCGAGTCGTATCCGAACCTGATGTTTCACTTCCTGCCGATCGCGATCCGCTATGACGGATCGTCACCCAGCAGGCCCGACGGCAGCAATGCCAAAATCGAGCACGGTTATCAGGTGCACGTGGGGCCGATGTACTCCGACGCTCGCGGCACGGTGAAGATCACGACGCGTGATCCGCGCCAGCACCCGGCGGTGCAGTTCAACTACCTGAGTACCGAGCAAGATCGACGTGAGTGGATCGAAGCAGTCCGCACCGCGCGCAAGATTTTGACCCAGCCAGCGTTCGAGCCGATGAACGCCGGTGAGATCTCACCCGGGCCCTCCGTCGAAACGGATCAAGAGATCATGGACTGGGTCGCCAAAGACTCCGAAACTGCGTTGCACCCATCGTGCACGACAAAGATCGGCGGCGCTGACGATCCAATGGCGGTGCTCGACCCGAGCTCGATGAAGGTCTACGGCACTGAAGGCCTCCGTGTCGTCGACGCTGGTTGTATGCCCAACGTCAGTAACGGCAACACCTATGCACCGACGATGATGATCGCTGAGAAGGCTGCCGACTTGATTCTTGGCAACGATCCGCTGCCGCCAGACCACACCGAGGTATACCGCGGTACAGCCGTCGAAGGCGGGCGTCGATGACAGAATCGGCGGCTGCTTCGGCGGCTGGGCAACCAAACATTCTGCTGATCATGGCCGATCAGTTGTCGGCTCCGTTCCTGTCGATCCATGGTGGCCCGGCCGTGACGCCGAACATCGATCGGCTTGCTGCCGAGGGCACGACGTTCACCAGTGCGTACAGCAATAGCCCGCTGTGTGCGCCTGCTCGCTTCGCCATGATGAGCGGTCAGCTGAACAGCAAGATCGGTGCGTACGACAACGCATCGGAGTTCACGTCGAGCATTCCGACCTTCGCTCATCATTTGAGATCTGCGGGTTATCAGACATCGCTCGTCGGCAAGATGCATTTCGTTGGTGCCGACCAGTTGCACGGCTACGAAGAGCGGCTGACGACTGATATTTACCCGGCTGACTTCGGTTGGACGCCGAACTGGGGCGACGCCGACGGCCGGTTCGACTGGTGGTTCCACAACATGGATTCGGTGGTGCACGCTGGTATCGCAGACGTGTCGAACCAGCTCGACTACGACGATGACGTTGCGCATCACAGCATCCGCAAGTTGCGCGACTTGGCACGGACTGCCGACAAGCGCCCGTGGATGATGACGGCATCGTTCACGCACCCGCACGACCCCTACATCGCGCGGCAGCAGTTCTGGGATCTCTACGATCACGATTCCATTCCAATGCCGTTGGTCGGCCCGATTGCCGACGACGAGAACGACCCGCACAGCCGGCGGCTCCGCCATGTGATTGCCGCTGACACCACCGAGATCAGCGACGACCAGATCCGCACCGCCCGCCACGCGTACTTGGCCAACATCAGCTTCGTCGACCACCACATTGGTGAAATGCTTGACACGCTCGACCGGCACGGCATGGCCGACAACACCGTCGTGATCTTTACCGGCGATCACGGCGACATGCTCGGCGAGCGCGGCCTCTGGTACAAGATGAGCTTCTTCGAGCACAGCGCGCGCATCCCGCTGATTGTCCGCCAGCCCGGCGTCGCTGGCGGTGAGCGGATCGATGAGCACGTGGGCTTGCTCGACATTGCCCCGACGATGCTCGACATCGCAGGTGTCGACGTGCCCGCAACAATGGACGGCCGCAGCGTGCTCGACGGTGGCGTCGACAAGACGGTCGTCGGGGAGTATCTGGGCGAAGGTGCGGTGGCGCCGATCTTCATGATTCGCCGAGGTGATTGGAAGTACGTGGCGTCGATTGCCGACCCGCCGCAACTCTTCAATGTGGCTGTGGATCCGTCCGAGCTGAGCAACCTTGCAGCCGACCCCGAACACGCCGACGTGGCGGCTGCGTTCGCAGCGGAAATGGCCGATCGTTGGGACGCACCTGCGATTGACGCCGCAGTCCGGTCGAACCAGGAGGCGCGGGCGACAGTTGACCGAGCGTTACGTCAGGGCCGGTTCGAAGCCTGGGACTACGTCCCACAGAGCAATGCACTGAACCAGTACATGCGCAACCACCTCGACCTCAACGAGGTCGAATCCAGCCGCCGCGCGTGACCTGGGCTACCGCAAGCGGTTGCCGGCTAAATTTCTTGAGAAATTCTGTGCCAACACACCGCGCGGAGGGGCCGGTGGGTCCGTCTCCAAGACGTTGACCCGGACAGGTGTCGATCGGCTGCTTCTGCTTGCGTTTAACCCGGCAGCGCGCAAACGGCGAGGGCCTCTGATGCCGCTGCAGGCGGTTCCGCTCAGGTGTGTGTTGCCCCTGCTAGATGGCAATATAGGCCAACTTCTAGAGGCTACACTAGAACATATGTTCGTCGACCTGATTGAGGAGTTGACGACGCTGTCGGCAGCCGAGCTCGACGCCGCGATCGCCGAAGCCGAGCTTGCCAAAAGGGTCGCCGAAACGCAGCTCGCGGCAGCCGTTGCCGTGGTATCGGCTCGAGGTTCGTTTCGCGACGGCGGGTACCGATCGATCCGGACATACCTCAAGGGCACATTGAACTGTTCAGGTGCGCAGGCGAACAAGATTCGCCGCCGTGCCGACCTGGTCAACAACCACGAGGCCGTCGGCGACGCGCTGCTGTCCGGCCAGATTGGCGTCGACCAGATCGATCGGCTCGCCACGGCGGCATCGCATCCCCGTGCGGGCGATCAGTTCGCCGACTTCGTGCCGATCCTGCTGGAGCAGGCCGAGCAGCTCGAGTACAACCAGTTCGACAAAGTGATCGATCACTTCATCGACCGCGCTGACCCCGATGGCGCATTCGATACTCAAAAGTTCCACGAAGACCACCGCACAGCAAGCGTCCGTGACGACAAGGGTGTCATCACGGTGTATGCGTCCGGTGGGTGCCCACAAGCCGCTGCCGAGATGGCCAAGGTCTTCGAACTGGCCGTACAAGCCGAATTCGAAGCTGACTGTGTAGCCCGGCGTGCCGAGCACGGCAATGACGCCCTGAACCATCCGCTCCAGCGGACCATCGAGCAGCGCAAGTTCGACGCGCTGCATCAGATCTTCATGACCTGGGCGACGGCGCCAGCCGACGGCACGACCCCCGCTCCGCTGGTCAACATCCTGTTCGACCACGTCTCGGCCGGCCACGCGATGTTCGCTCACGGCCTTGTTGATTCACCGAATCTCTTCGGGCTTCCCGACGAAGTGTTCGAAGCTGCAGCATCAGACCTCTCGAAGCACCGGTGCGAAACCACGACTGGAACTTCGGTGCACCCCGATGTCGCACTGCGCGCAGTGATCACAGGGCGGGTGCGCCGAGCCGTCGTCGGCGCCGACAGTGTCGTCA
>JBLIKS010000147.1:0-7126 GCA_047635555.1 Candidatus Azotimanducaceae bacterium | reverse complement strand
GACCAAAAGCAACGATGGAAACGACGAGAAGTCCAGCGCCCGTGTCACATTCGTCGACACGAGGAGAATGAGCACGGCGACGGAGATGTTCGCAACGATGAGCAGGTCGAGGAGGCTCGATGGCAACGGCAAAATCATCACTGTCACAACAAGCACGATCACCGCTGGAAATACGGCCTGGCCCAACTTCGAGGTCTTCATGCATGCTCTGTTCTGATCGGTTGATCCTGTGAGTCCGAAATTCACCTGACACACTCGACGGCGCAAGCAAGAGAACTCCGGACCATCTCGACTGTCCGGAAAACACACTTGCTGTCGTGCAGGCACGTACGAAGCGATGTCCAAGAGGATCACCAGGAGGTTTACGATGCAAGTGAAAACAACAAGGTTCGGCACAATCGACGTCGCCGACGGAGAGATCGTGCGGTTCAACGACGGTCTACCCGGCTTTCGAGGAGCTCGATCGATGGTCCTCATCGGTGCCGGACACCTGGCCGGTACCGAGTCCGTCGACGAACAACACTCCTTGTTCTGGTTGCAAGACGTGACAGACCCTGATTTGGCCTTCCTGACCACCGTTCCATGGACCGCCTACCCCGACTACGACTTTGAGATCGACCCGTCTGACGTGCACGGAGCGGCACAGGAGGATCTCTCGGTTCTCGCAATGGTGACAGTTCGCCGCGAAGATGGCGCTGTGCGACTCACCACCAATCTCCTTGCGCCCATCGTGATCGACACAAAAACTCGAGTGGGACAGCAGCTGATTCTGAAGGATTCCGACTGGCCGATCCACGCTCCGCTGGCTGACGCGTCGCCATCAGGCGAATCCTGATGCTGATTCTCACCCGACGAACCGGCGAGAGCATCGTGATCGGTGACGACGTCGTCATTACCATCATCGAAGCAGGTCGTGATCAGGTCCGAGTCGGCATCGAGGCGCCGCGCAGCGTGTCAGTTCACCGCCAAGAGGTGTACGCCGAAATCACCCGTGAGAACGAAGCTGCTCGTTCCACCGACGCCACCGGGCTCCTCACCACCAATCACCCGACCGCCACAGCGCCGCTCCCCAAACGCCCTCCTCGCAACTGAACCTGGCGCGCTCGTCCCGCGCCTTCAGCGACATTCCTCCCTCGACCTTCAGCTTCGGCGACGTTTTCTGGGAATCGCCGCGAGCTGCTCTTCAGAGACTGAGGAGGCCCGTGGGAGGTCATAGGGCCGGCTGGCTGACATCAGGCGATCAAGCTGACGCACGAACACAAGCACCTTTGCCACCGCTTCGTACAGCGTGGCTGGAACTTCGTCGCCAACATCACATGCCCGCCATAGTGCGCGGGCCAACGGCTTGGCCTCGACGATGGGGATCTCTGCATCCTTGGCACGTTCACGGATCCGCTCGGCGAGCGATCCAGCACCTGATGCCAAGATGCGGGGGGCACCGCCACGTTCGACGTCGTAGCGCAACGCCACTGCGATGTGGGTGGGATTGGTGATCACGACGTCGGCAAGACCCATGTCGGTGATCATTCGATTGCGAGCCATCGAACGCTGCATTGCTCGCATTCGCGCCTTGACCGAGCCATCACCCTCAGCCTGTTTGTGCTCGTCGCGCACCTCCTGTTTGGTCATGCGCATGTCTCGGATGTTCTGGTAACGCTGATAGCCGTAGTCGGCGAGTGACAACAGAAACACCGTCCAGGTGATCGCCCGAACGAGTCCAAGCGCGCCCGCACCAGCCGCAGGCAGCGCATCGGAAAACCCCAGCCGACCACGACCGGCCAACGTCTCCACGAGCTCCACCACCCGAGGCCACCCGATCGCGATCACGATCGTCATCTTCAGCAGCTGTTTGCCGGTCTCCCACGCCGAGCGAACCGAGAACAACCGTTGAATACCCTGCTTCGGGCTGACCCGTTTGAAGTCCGGCTTGAGGGCCTTGCCCGTCAGTATTGGCCCCGTCTGGGCAAGCGACGTAACGACGGAGACCAGCATCACGACCAACATCATCGGGGCTGCTGCAAGGAAGCCATCGCGCAGGCCCACCCCAACGAGCCGAACCGTCGCGTCAGGTTCAGGAACCGTTGTCATGGCCCGAACATCGTTGAGCGCACCATTGAAGACGTCGGCCATTCGCCCGACCGTCATTGGGATCAGGTATAGGCCGACGAGCAGGCTCGTCCACGCCGTCAGGTCCTGCGACTTTGCGACTTGACCCTTCTGACGGCTGTCGCGTTTCTTCTTCGCTGTTGCCGGTTCGGTCTTGTCACTCTTTGACATCGCATCACCCCCCGAACGCTCGCCCGCCGGAGCGAATGGCCTGACCAATCAGCGATTCAACCGTTTCAGGAAGCAGCGCGAGCGTCATGCCAAGCAGCATCAGGGCAACCACAGTCTTGGCAGCAAAGCCGAGCACCAGAATGTTCAGTTGGGGTGCCGCCTTGCCGAGGAGTCCAAGCGCAACTTCGGTACAGAACAGTGCAGCAAGAACGGGAAGACCGATCTCGACCGCAGCGATAGTAAACGAGACCAGCATGTTCAGCAGTTCATGGCTCAGCACCTGGAGATCGATCTGACCGAGCGGTACGGCTTCGACAGATCGGAGGTATCCCTGCACGACGAGCACGTGTCCGTTGATCGCGAAGAGCAACGCAATCGCCAACAACTGATGGAAACGGGCGATCGGCGCAGCAGATGCGCCCGACAGCGGGTCGAGGACAGCGCCGAGCGAAAACCCGACTTGTAGGTCGATTAAATCGCCGGCCGACTGCACCGCCGAAAACAACAGAAACACCGAAAAACCGAGCGCCAGGCCTGCCAAGACCTGAGCAAGCAGACTCAAGATAAACGGCCCAATCTCCAGACTCACCGGTGCCGCCTCGCCGATCGTTCCTGCAATCGCAAACGAGATCGCTGTCGCCAACCCGACGCGCACCCGCTTCGGGACTGACGGCGAGTTGAACGGCGGGCAGATGGAAATCCAAGCGGTCGTCCGAGCGAGGGCCATCACGAACCCAACCAATTGTGTGATGGGGATCGACACTTCCATGGAGCGACGGGGGTCAGCCCTGCATCAACTCTGGGGCGCGCTCGATCAGGGCGTGACTGAACGCGACAAGCTCATCAAGCATCCACGGCCCAGCGATCGCGATAACCAGTGCCGCCGCCATCAGCTTGGGAACGAACGACAGCGTCGGCTCTTGAAGTTGGGTCACCGACTGAAAGAGCCCGACAATCAGGCCGAGCGCGAGCACGACAAGCAGAAATGGCGCGGCAACTTTGGCGGTGACGATCAGTGCCTGGGTGGCGATGTCGATCGCGTCTTGAGTGGTCATTCCAAAGCTTCCTATTGATACGACGCCAACAAGGTGCCGACAATCAGGGTCCAGCCATCCAAGAGAATAAAGAGCAAGAGCTTGAGCGGGAGGGACACGAATGTGGGTGGCAACATCATCATCCCGAGCGAAGTCAGGACCGCGGAAACCACGATGTCGATGACCATGAAAGGAACGAAGATGATGAACCCCATGATGAACGCCGACTTCAATTCCGACAGAACGAACGCCGGTATCAGCGCCGTGAGTGGCACCTCGTCGCGGACGACAGGTGTTTCAGTCCCCGATGCGTCGAGGAACATCTCTAACTCGGCCTCGCGTGTCGACCGAAGCATGAATTCGCGCAACGGGACGGTTGCGGCATCGGCTGCCTCGGTGAAGGACACCTCTTCGTTCATCAACGGTTGCAGCGCAACCTCGTTCATTTCCGACAACGTCGGGCTCATGATGAACAGGCTCAAGAAAATACTCAACCCGACGATGACCTGCTGCGGTGGCAACTGAGGGATACCGAGTGCGTTTCGTGTCAACGACATCACAATCACGATGCGGGTAAACGACGTCGTGAGAATCAGCAGACTCGGAGCAATTGACAGCACCGATAACAGCAAGATGATGACGACTGCGTTCGACGAGTCCCCGATGACGTCGGGAAGCGCCAAACCGATCGTTGCATCCTGCGAGTCGTCGCCTGACTGGAGATCGGGAAACGACGGGAGCTCGATTCCTGTTCCCGACCCGGGGTCCGGCTCGAAGGAGAGATCTTCCATCGGAACGTTTGGGATCGAAGGCATTTCAGGTACCGAAATCGGTTCCGGTGTGGATGCGTGTGCCGTCTCACCGAGTACGAAGACAAACAACACGAAGAAGATGCCGGCAACGATCCGACCCCCGCCGACGGGCCCGCGAGTTGACATACCTTGCTGGTTAGCCACGCCGTGAGGTCGCTTCACGGAGTGCCTCGATGAACGTCGGGCGACGGCCAACGATCGAGTCAGCCGGGCTCTGCGGCCCGAGTGGACCGTTTGATTCCGACGCCGCACCGCGTCCCCGGGCACGCGTCTCAGTTGCTGCGTGCAGTTCATCCCAATGTGCTGCGTCGATTTGCTGCAATACCGTGGTCGGTGCTTGCTCGGAGACTCCGACGAGAAGAACGATGTCGCCGAAACGCAACGCGATCGCCATCGACCCACGCGAGAGTCCGACCCGACCTACCACTTCGATCGGCAGTGTTGCCGAACGCCCAGCGAAGCGACTCCTGCCCGGCCGAGCCAATGACGCTCCCCCGCGTGCCCGCCGTCGGGCGGCAACGTAGCCGACACCGATGATCGCCATCACGACTGTGAGGGACACCGCCACACGAACGATCAATCCGGTCAGGCCAGAGTCGGTCATCAAGAAGAGGTTCCCGCCGCGACGATCTCGGTGATCCGAATACCGAACTCCTCATCAATGACCACGATTTCACCGCAGGCGACCCGGCGGCCGTTGACGAGCACGTCGATCGGCGTACCGGCCATCCGGTTGATCTCGACGACCATGCCGGGTTGCAGAGCAAGCAGCTCACGGATCGGCATCATCGTTCGTCCGAGCTCGACAGTCACTTCCATGTCGACGTCGTGGAGCAGGCTCAACGATCCCATCGCCGATGCGGAACCATTGAGGCCGTTGACCGGGAGCGAGGTCGGTTCGAAAGGATCCGCCCCAAGCAACCCTGTATCGCTGACGGGCCGGTCACCCGGAGGTTGACCAACCACTTCGGTATCTATCATGTTGTGGAATCTTTCGCTGGAGCGGTCTCAGTCGTCACCGTTTCCGGGACGAACTCGACTGTTCAGCGATTCCACAAACTGTCAAGTCGGTCGTTTGCGGATGATTTGCAACCTCGCTCGGCGGCGCGCGCGCTCGGGGTCCACGCCGTCGACTACCTGCACAGCGAAATGCCGGTTGATCCGACCAATCTTGACCTCGTGTACGGCAACGCCATCGACCTCGAGCGTCAACGGCATCTCGACGGGGTGGTTCAGCATCAGCGTGTCGCCAACGTTCAGAGAGACGACCTGCTGGGTCGACGCGAGCGCCGGCCGAAACATCGCGGTGGCGCCCACAACAGACGCGACGAGGTGATCGTGGAGCCGGGCGCGTTCCTGGGCCAGCTTGTCGGCGCTGAGCGCTCCCAATTGAGCGATTGCCGACGACGCTTCGAGGTGCGGCTGGAGTGCGCTGAAAGGGATACAGAGCGTCATAACGTCGGAGACATCCTCAATCCGAAGATCGAAAGAGATCACGATCACCACGTCAGTCGGCGCCACCAGCTGGGCAAACTGCGGGTTGGACTCCAGCCTGACGACACGAGGGTCGAGTAACACGACCGGCGCGAACGCAGTTTCGATCACCGGCAAGCTCAATTCCACGATGTTGCGCATCAGGGCCATCTCGAGCTCGGTCATGGCGCGCTTTGGCTGGTTCGGACCGCCGCTGCCACCAAGCATCAGCTCGGTGGCGATATAGGCCACCGACAACGGAATCTGCAGAAGCGCATGGCCTTCGAGTCGTTCCATTGCCAACGTCGTCAGTAACGCCGGGTTGGGCACGTTGTTGATGTACTCGTCGTACGGCAACTGCGAAATGTCCTTGATCGACACCTGGGTAACCACGCGCAACGTTGAGGCGAGCGTGGTCGTGAGTCCTCGTGCAAGGGTTTCCTGGACGATCTGCAACGTCCGGATGTGCTCGCGAGACATCGCCGACGGATGGCGGAAGTCGAACGGGCGCGGTTCTCCCCGCGTCCGTCCGGGCTTTTTCTGACCCGCCTCGTCCGGCCGCCGAGACTCCCTGGGCGCCACAGCGGCATTCGATGTGTCGGTTGCAGTGGTCATGGGTTGCTCAACGCTTCAGGTTGACGACTTCCTGGAGGATCTCGTCGGACGTCGTGATCACTCGCGCGTTACCCTGGAATCCACGTTGAGCAACGATCAGCCGCGTGAACTCCTCAGCGAGGTCGACGTTAGACATCTCGAGGGTGCCAGCCGACATCAGTCCACGTCCTCCATCACCGGCTATCCCGATCTGGGCAAGCCCAGAGTTCGCGGTCTGTCGCCACGAGCCGGCAATTCGTTCCAACCCGCCCGGGTTCGTGAACACCGCCGTCGCGACCTGGCCGATTTCACGGTTGAGGCCGTTGGAGTAGTTACCGACGATCACGCCATCCTGGCCCACGTTGAAGCCCTGCAGGGTGCCAGCCGGGCTGCCATTCTGTTCGGTAATCCCTGCACTTGCCTGGCCGGCGTACTGCGTGAGACGACCGGATTCAGCGGCCCCGCCAAGAACGATGGTCATTGCGTTCGGCATTCCAGCAATCAAGCCCCCGGCAATATTGATGTTGCGACCTGCCGGACCGATCAGTTCGCCGCTGCCGTCGAATGTCAACACGTTGTCGGTCAGCGCAACGGCTACAGCTGGGTCGCCTGCAGAGCCAGTCACCGTCCATTCCTCAGCTGCAGTCTTCGTGAAGGTCAGATCGAGCGGTGTCGCACCACCTTGGGAATCGAATGCGGTGACTGACATCGTCACGGCGTCGCCGATCACGGCGTCAGCGGTGATGTTGCCACCGAGGGAAACCGATGATGTCTGCGCCGGCGGCAGAATATCGCCAACACGAATTTGGACTGCTTGAATCGCAGCGTTCGTGTCGACCACGCCGGAGGCATCGGCGCGCCACCCTTGCACGACGGCACCGTCGGGCGTGGTCAGGTTGCCGGTGGCATCGAGGTTGAATGCGCCCGCACGGGTGT
>JBLIKS010000146.1:0-7134 GCA_047635555.1 Candidatus Azotimanducaceae bacterium | reverse complement strand
TCGTGATGTTACGACGCTCCTCGATCGGCGCTGCCGCCGCGATCGACTGACGTGACGCTCCGACTTGGCGGGCTTTGATTGCAGCAAGGTCGACGCCGACATCGACGACATCGGTCGAACCGTCGACCTCGGTGCTGATCACGAAGTTCATCTTCAGATAGTCATCGAGCACCGCCGGGTTAAACACCGACGGATCGATGCGCAGACCTGAGGCCCGCGTCAGACCCACCGCAACAGCGTGCAGAAACGGAATCGAGCCCGCCTCGAATTGCCGCACACGTTCGATCGTTCCCTCGACCATCTCGGCCATCGGGCCGAGCTGACGACGTACGTCCTTCTGAACTGATCGGACCAACATGGCAACGATTTCCGGGCGATGCCCAGCAATCTGCCAGGCGAAGCCCGCCGGTTCGATCTGGTTGATGGCGTTGAGTGGGATATGCACCGTGACACCGTCGAGCGGTTCACCAGGGGCGTACCGATACGTGAGTGGCAGCTCGATGTCGCCGTGCAGCCAGACGTCCGGAAAGTCCTCCAGCCTGATGCCAGCCCCGTGTTCGCGATCGGCGAGCATCTCGTCGGTGAGGTCGAGCAGCCGGCCATTGCGCTGCCGCTCCGCTTTCCACCATCGGTCGAAACGGCGCGTGTCGGTCACGTCGACGTCGACGCGGCCGTCGAAGAAATCGAACAGCATCTCGTCGTCGACGAGTTCGACGCGGCGCACGCGTGCCGCCATCTGTCGGACTCGGTCGAGGAACTCCTGGTTTCGTTGCACGAATTTCTGGTGGCTGTTCCACTCCCCTTCAACCAGTGCCTTCTGGATGAACATCGCCCGCGCACCGTCGATGTCGATCTGGTCGTAGCCGATGATCCGATCAGTCACGATCGGGATACCGAAAAGGGTGACCTGCTCAACGCACACGGCTCGGCCAGCCTTGGCGTCCCATCGGGGCTCGCCGTAGGACTTCTTGACCAGATGTGCGGCTGACTTCTCGATCCACTCAGGCTCGATCGCGGCGACGCGGCGGGCGTACAGCCGATTGGTTTCAACGAGCTCGGCAGCCATCACCCAGTCGGGCTGCTTGCGACCAATGACCGAACCGCGGGCGATCACGAACCGTGCATCGCGAGCGCCGCGGTACTCACGTGTCTCGCGTTCACGCACGCCAATCTGAGAGAGGAGCCCGGCGAGCAGTGCCTGATGAACGTGGTCGGGGTGGCTTTCTTTAGGTCCCCCGCTGGGCCTGATCTTGAGCTCACCGGCGACCCGTCGGAGCTGGCTGTACAAATCGGTCCACTCGCGGACCCGCAGGTAGTTGAGGAACTCTTTGCGACACATCCGTCGGAACTGGTTGCCCGACAGCTCACGCTGCTTGAGCCGCAAGTAATCCCACAGCGACACGAGCGACAGCAGGTCGGAGCCCTCAACCTTGAAACGGTTGTGAAACTCGTTCGCCTGTTCGATCTTGTCCTGCGGACGCTCCCGAGGGTCTTGGATCGACAATGCCGAGGCAATGACCAACACCTCACGGACACAGCCCAGTTCGTCGGCTTCGAGCACCATTCGCCCGAGCCGAGGGTCGACCGGCAGCTTCGCGAGGTCGCGGCCAATCGAGGTCAGCTCGCGTTCGGTCACACCGCGTTCAGCCGGAACGATCGCGGCCAACTCTTCGAGCAGCGCATAGCCGTCACGAATCATTGACGAGTCGGGCGGCTCAACAAACGGGAAGTTACCGACGTCACCAAGCCCGATTGCCGTCATCTGCAAGATGACCGAGGCCAGGTTTGTGCGGAGGATCTCCGGGTCAGTGAACTCGGGCCGTTCGACGAACTCGTCCTCAGCGAACAAGCGGATGGCGATGCCCGGGGCAACACGACCGCAACGACCCGAACGCTGGTTGGCCGAGGCTTGCGACACGGGTTCGATCGGTAGCCGCTGCACCTTGAGTCGCTTGCTGTATCGAGACACACGCGCGGTGCCCGTGTCGACGACGTATCGCACACCAGGCACGGTCAGCGAGGTCTCCGCAACGTTGGTCGCCAGCACGACGCGCTGTTTTCCGGATGGCTTAAACACGCGCTGCTGCTCTGCTGACGAGAGCCGTGCATACAGCGGCAGGATCTCGAGCGGCCGGGCTCGGCCTGCCTGGTCCCGCTTCAGCGCGTCGGCCGTGTCATGAATTTCACGCTCGCCCGAGAGGAACACGAGGACGTCGCCGTCGCCTGCTCGGGTGAGTTCGTCGACGGCGTCGAGCACCGCCTGCACCTGGTCACGACGGTCGTCGGGATCCTCTTCATTGTCCGGCCCGTAGGGGCGGTAACGAACCTCAACCGGGAACGTCCGGCCGACGACTTCGATGATCGGAGCAGGGATGAGTGCGCCGTTCGGATCGTCCGTCGGTGGCGCAGAGAAGTGCTCAGCAAATCGAGTCGTGTCGATCGTTGCCGAGGTGACGATCACCTTCAGGTCGGGCCGCTTCGGCAACAGCTGTTTGAGGTAGCCGAGGATGAAGTCGATGTTCAGGCTGCGTTCATGCGCCTCGTCGATGATCAGCGTGTCATACCTGCGCAGCATCCGGTCACGCTGAATCTCGGCCAGCAAGATGCCGTCGGTCATCACCTTGATCAACGTCCGCTCGCCCACCTGATCGGTGAAGCGCACGGTGTAGCCAACGTCGTCGCCGAGCTTCGATCCGAGTTCGTCGGCGATGCGCTCACCAATCGTCCGGGCCGCCACTCGGCGGGGTTGAGTGTGCCCGATCAGGCCGGCCACGCCGCGCCCAGCTTCCAGGCACAACTTCGGGATCTGGGTGCTCTTACCAGAACCAGTCTCGCCGGCGACGATCACGACCTGGTGCTGTCGAATCACTTCGAGGAGCTCGTCATG
Source organism: Candidatus Azotimanducaceae bacterium (assembly GCA_047635555.1). GTDB lineage: Bacteria > Actinomycetota > Acidimicrobiia > Acidimicrobiales > Ilumatobacteraceae > Ilumatobacter_A. The sequence continues at coordinate 4,247 of JBLIKS010000146.1, read as the reverse complement.
ACGTTCGGTAATCGGGAGCGATTCGGGGTACTTCAGTCGCTGTTCAGCGATGATCGCCGCAGCTGCCAGGGCGCGACCTTCCGGATTCCCTCGCGACCGTTTTGGTCGAGAACGTTCAGATCCTGACGCCAAGGCCGCCAGCCTGGCAGCTGCTCAGCCGACTGCCACGCGAAGGACCGCAAGCATCGTCAAGTACCCAGACCAGGTACCGACATGCCGGCCGTCAAGCAGCCGCTCGCGATCGACCAACACCTGACTTGATCAGGCATTTTGACCAACTGAGCTTTCGTCATGTCAGCGCAGCCATCGATATCGATGTCGTGAGCCATCTCAGAGAACTCGGCCTTGGTCATCGACTGCAAAGCGGTCCGCTCGATCGACTTCTCCGCGGCGACGACACGATTGGTTGCTTCTTCGACGAGGGCCGAGTCGGACGTCACGTATGTCTCCCTGATGACCGGATCCGCTCGGCGGTTGCTAGAAAGCAGGCATGTCTGATTTGTTCAGCAACGAACCAATCTCGACCGATCACCTCCCTCGGCTCAACGACGAAGCATTCGTGTCCGTCGACCCCAGCTACCTGCGAGTCAGCCTGGCTGGCGTTGCATTGGCGGCCACGGTCGCTGCTATCGGCACCGTAATGATTGCTGTACAGGCCGATCGGAAAGTTCCGCCACTCTTGATTGGCGGTGCCGTACTCCTGCTGCTCCTGCTGGTGGCCATCGTCCGAGTATTGGAAGTACGGCGGCTTGCGTATCAGCTCCGCGAACACGATCTGTCGCTGCGCAGCGGCGTGATCACTCACCGAGTCGAATCGCTGCCGTTCAGCCGTATCCAGCATGTCAACGTCCGCCGCGGTCCAATCGAGCGATCGCTCGGACTCGCCACGCTGCAGGTCAGCACCGCAGGCCCCGATATCAGCATCCCAGGCCTGACTCAAGCCGATGCCGAGCGAATCAAACTGCTCGTCACCGAGCGCGCCGACGTCGTCGACGAGGCCGCCAGCGATGACTCGATCGTGCCACCCACACCCACACCCACACCCACACCCACACCCACACCCACACCCACACCCACACCCACACCCACACCCACACCCACACCCACACCCACACCCACACCGCCACCGCCACCGCCACCGCCACCGCCACCGCCACCGCCACCGCCACCGAAATGATCGATCTCCGCGCTCCGCAACGGCAGTCACCGCTCGCAATCGTGTTCCTCGGACTACGGATTTTCCGATCGTTGGGCATCGCCCAAATCGTCATCATCGTGCTGTTCATCGCTCGCGCACCGCTCAACGGGCCGTTGATCGTGTTGCCGATGGTGATCATTCTTGGATTCGGCGGATTCTCGACGCTGGCCTGGTGGCGGTACACATTCCAACTCGTCGACGGCGAATTGGTCGTCACCAAAGGTGTTATTCGAGTCGCCCGGCTGAACGTGCCGATCGAGCGAATTCAAAGCATCGCGATCGAGCAGCAGCTCCTGCATCGATTGACCGGCCTGGTCAGGGTCACCGTCGACACTGCAGGCACCAAAGACGTTGAGTTTGCAATCGATGCGATCGCCCGACCAGTGGCCGAAGAACTGCAACGTCAAGCGGTCACGGCGGTTCCTGCTCCGCGACCGACTGACGGAACGCTGCCGCCGCCGGTGATTGCCGAGGACCGGGTGGTTTTCACCCACGACGGACGCCGACTCCTCCTGATGGCACTGACGATGTCGCCGCTGACGGGCCTCGTCGTCCTCGGCCCGATCTTTGCGCTCGGAGGCGACTTCTTCGACCGTGTGCCCGACGCCGGACCTGACAACGTGACCTTCCGCTGGTGGTCGATACCGCTCGGTACCGCCGTCTTCGTGGTCTTGAGTATGGCTTTGAACATTGTCAGGGTGTTCCTTCGGGATTGGCAGCTCACGCTGCACTCAAGCCCCACTGGTCTCCGCCGCACGTCGGGCCTGCTCTCTCGGACGAGTACAGCGAGCAGCGTTGATCGCATCCAGATGGTCGCCAGCGCCCAGAACCCGTTGCAACGACGGGCCGGGCTCCACAACGTCGGACTCGCAACAGTCGGCAAGGGCGACCTCTCGCTCGGCGGATGTACCGACGTTCAGTTCGCAACGGTGGCGGCCCTGTCCGCTGCCACTCCGATCGATGCGCTGCAGCTCGACCGACGAATTCATCCCGCTGAAATTTTCCTCGCAGTCCGTAACACATCGGTGTTCTGCCTTGTGGTGGCGAGCGCACTGTTTGCGCTCATCGGCTGGTGGTCGCTGTTGACACTCAGCGCAATTCCATATGTCTGGGTCACCAAACGAGTGCGTGTTGCCAATTTTCGGTGGGGGCTCCATGACGAACTTGCCAGCTCAAGCAAAGTGATCTTGTCAACCACCCGACAGGCGCTACTGCATAAGACGAACTCCGTGGACGTCACGCAGTCGATTTTTGAGCGACGCCGCGGAGTGGCCACCGTGAGATTGGCCACCGCAGCCGGGGCGGTCACCATCGGGATGATCCCAGTCGCGCAAGCAAACGCTGCCCGCGACACCATCCTGCATGCTGTCGAGACCGACACGAGGCCCTGGATCTAGCTCTCCACCGCACCCTCCACCCCACCCTCCACCGCACCCTCCACCGCACCCAACCCTCCGAGGCGTGGGCATCGGCTCGCAACTCGTAGCGTCCGCTCAATGCTGTATCGGACACAGGTGATGGTGGTCTACGTTCTCGCCGTGTTCATGACGGTGATGGATGGCACGATGGTCAACGTCGCGCTACCGACGCTGGCCGAGGAGTTCGATGTTCCATCCACCGACATCGAGTGGGTGGCTGTTGGTTACCTCTTGAGCCTCGCTGCGATGATCCCGGTTGCAGGCTGGCTGGCTGATCGCTTCGGATCGAAGCGGGTCTTCATCACTGCGCTGGTGGGCTTCGTCGCCATCTCTTTGGCATGTGGTGCCGCGCAGACACTCGACCAGCTGGTTGCACTACGCGTCCTGCAGGGCATCAGTGGCGGTCTCCTCACCCCCGTCGGGAGCGCCATGCTGTTCCGTGCATACCCGATGGCCGAGCGAGCAAAAGCCGCCATCGGCGTACTGAGCGTCGTCGTCATTGCCCCGGCGATTGGACCGGTGCTCGGCGGCGTCCTCGTCGACAACGCGTCATGGCGATGGATCTTCTTCATCAACGGTCCAATGGGCGTCGCGGCCATCTCACTCGGCGTGCTGTGGCTCCGAGGTCGAGACAGCGACGACTCGACCGAGGGCGCTGCCGGACGCTTCGACACCGCCGGGTTCTTACTCTCGGCCACCGCCGTCAGCGTGCTGATCTACACCCTCACGATTGGCCCCGAAGAGGGCTGGGCGTCCCCCAAGGTCCTCGGGCTTGGCGCTGTCGGCATCATTGCTGCGGTGTCACTTGTCGTCGTCGAACTTCGTCACGAACAGCCGATGCTGAAGCTCCGGTTACTGCAAGATCGACACTTCCAAACCATCAACATCTTGTCGCCGTTCGTGTACGCCGGGTTCTTCGGATGGATCATCGTCCTCCCGTTGTACATGCAGACGCTGCGCGGGTTCTCGGCCACGACAAGCGGCCTCGTGCAGGCCCCGCAGGCCGCCGGCATCTTCCTGCTTTCGAACCTGCTGGGTCGGCGCCTCTACCGAGTGATCGGCCCACGCCGTTTGATGATTGTTGGTTCGGCCTTGACCGCCTTCTTCACCGCCTCATTCGCGCTCGCCACCCTCGACACACCGGTGCAGGTGCTCGGTGCGCTCTCGTTCGGACGCGGCGCATCGGTCGGCTTGGTGTTCGTATCGATCCAAACAGCGGTCTACGCAACGACATCGCTCGCCGACACCGGGCGAGCAACGTCGGTGTTCAACACGGTGCGCCAGATCGCCTACACGGGTGGCGTGGCCATTGCAGTCACCGTGATCGCTGCACGGCTGTCGTCGGTCGGTGGCGACAACGCTGCGGCTGCCGATCGGCTCGGTGCATACCAAACGGGGTTCCTCACATGCGGCCTCCTCATCGTGCCGGCCGTTGCGATCAGCCTTCGATTGCGTGACGACGATGTCGCTGCGACACGCGAGCTTCCGTCACAGCGCGACACCGTGTCTGTCTGATCAGAAACTTTGCCCCACCGCTCAAATTGGCTCAGTCGGACCAATCCGGTTCGAACGCCGCTCGGCCAGTGTCGACGTAACGGGTATGCCCCACGATGTTCCACCGAGCGCCCGCG
>JBLIKS010000145.1:0-7193 GCA_047635555.1 Candidatus Azotimanducaceae bacterium | reverse complement strand
CAGCAGGGCGCCAGGTGTCCAGTACCCCCGTTGTTGCTGGCTTCGAGCGCGGTGTTGCCGCAGCTGGCGCGGGCCCAGCCGAGCTCGGGCGCAATTGTCTCGTTGCAGCCTCGACCAGTGTTCCGGCCCCCTGGGCCAATGCCGAGCGGGTCGTCATCGATGCCGCCGCTGTAGGCGAACCGACCGGGCTGCTCGCCACGCTGCGAGCCGCCGCCGACCTGCGGCAGCGCCTGGTCATCGAACTTGCTGTCGATTTCGACCGTGAGCCGATGTTGAAGACCGATGCACAGCCCTTCGAGGTGGGTGCTGATTTCGTGTTCGAGCTCGAAGCACTCCACCACGCCGTCTGGTCGAATGCTGTCGACATTCGTGAGGATCGATTTGCCTGGGTTGCACTCGACCGTGCAATCGCTGCTGGCGCAACTGCTGCGGCGAGCGACCAACTGGGCGACATCGTCGCACCTGACGGAACTCAGCTGTGGCTCGACGGCGGGCCAATCCGCCACACCGATCCGGTCGATGGTGTTGCCGTCCTCCACAACGCTGCCGTCGAGCACCGTTCGTTCGCTCCGCCCGGGAACAACGTCTCCGACGCCGACCTTGCACCCGACCAGCTCGCTGCTGTCACCCACAGCGGTGGGGCGGCGCGCATCATTGCGCCGGCTGGCTCTGGCAAAACGCGTGTGCTGACGGAGCGAGCTCGGCACCTGCTCCGCACCTGGAATCTTCCGGCATCCGCCGTGATCCTCGTCGCCTTCAATAAGCGTGCCCAGGAGGAGATGGTCGAGCGCACTCCCGACTTGCCCGGCCTCCAGGTTCGAACACTCAACGCCATGGCCCTCGCGATCGTCAACGGCACCGCACCGTTTGCCCCGCAGCCGACACGGTGGAACACGATCAACGAAGTCGATGTTCGTCGGATCATCGGCGACCTCGTGTCGTTTCCGCGTCGCCGCAACAGCGACCCCGTCGCCCCCTGGATCGAGGCGCTCAGCCTGATCCGTCTCGGGCTGGTGGCCCCCGCCGACGCTGAAGCTCGCTACGACGGCGACGTCGACGGGCTGGCAGCAGCGTGGCCGGCCTATCGTGCCGTGCTTGAACGGAAGCGTGCGGTTGATTTCGACGACCAGATTCACCGAGCGCTCTTGGTGTTGCTGTCGCAACCTGAGGCTCGTCGGGTTGCTCAGCGGGCATGCCGGATGATGCTGGTCGACGAGTTCCAGGACCTCACACCAGCTCACTTGTTGCTGATTCGTCTGCTGGCATCGCCGGGTGGAGCGGTCTTCGGTGTCGGCGACGACGATCAAACGATCTATGGCTACAACGGCGCCGATCCAGCATGGTTGATCGATTTCGCCCAGCTATTTCCTGGAGCAGGCAGCCACCCGCTCGAAGTGAACTACCGCTGCCCGGCCGGGATCGTCGATGTTGTCGACCGGCTGCTTCGTCACAATGATCGGCGCGTTCCCAAGACCATTCGGGCGCACTCGACCGACACCTCGGGGTGGACGGTCGACACCTCGGTCGACGCGATCAGTGCGAGCCGAGATGCTGTCGAAGCCGCGCTTCGAAGTGGATTCACGGCGTCCGACATCGCTGTACTGACACGCGTCAACGCACTCCTTGCACCGGTCCAGGTCGCTTTGGCTGTGCAGGGCATCCCCATCTCGGGCGGGGTTGGCCTTGAGTTCGCCGAGCGCACATCGGTCAGGGCTGTGCTCTCGTGGTTGCGCCTCGCAACTCGTGACCATTTCTCGCCTGACGACATTCGTGAGGCACTCCGTCGGCCATCGCGTTCTTTCCATCCGCGCATCAACGACTGGGTGTGCGAGCAGGGGACCATTGTTGACCTGCACCGCCTTGCCGGCCGCTTGAACAACGAGCGAGACCAGGAGCGCGTGAACGATTTCGCAGCTGACATTCAGCAGTTACAAAAGTTGGCGAGCAGCGGTGCGCCGACGTCGGATCTCGTGTTCGCGTTGATCGATGAAATCGGTCTGGCCGGAGCCGTCGGCACGCTCGACGCACAGCGCCGCGGCATGAACCGCGCTGCGCAGGGCGACGACCTCACGGCAATTCAACACCTCGCAGCGCAGCATGACGACGTGGCATCGTTCGAGGGGTGGATGCGAGATCACCTCGCCGTGCGCCGTGACCCCGGCGGCGTCATGCTGTCGACGGTGCATCGCGTGAAGGGCCAAGAGTGGCCGCACGTGGTGGTTCATCTGGCTGACGCCGAGCAATATCCACATCGTCTCGCGGAAGACGTCGAAGAAGAGCGTCGCCTCTTCCATGTGGCGATCACCAGGGCGAGTTCGCACGCCACGATTGTCACCGGCCCATCACCGAGCCCGTTTGTCAGCGAGCTGACGAACGAGCCAGCTGAGCCGACAGAGCGACGAGTCATCTCATCGCATCGCCCCGAGCCGATCAAGAAGTCATCCAACTCGCCAACCAGTCAGACTGATCCGACCGCTGACCTCAACCCCGCAGCGCAAGACCGGTTCGCCGCGTTGAAAGAACTTCGCAACAACCTGCGCGATGGCAAGCCGGCCTACGTCGTCTTTGACAACAAGACACTGGTCTCGATTGCGCGGATGGCACCCAAGACCCGCGCTGAATTGGGAAAGATCTCGGGCGTGGGGCCAGCCAAGCTCGATCGGTATGGCGATGCCGTGACCGAGTTGATGCAATCACTCGACAGCTGAGCACCGGCGTGACCGAAACAACCTCGGCCGACCGGAAGCGATTGCGACATCAAGGTACGGTGAATGTATGACGATTCGTCCGCTGATGCCGCTGGCAGAGCGCCCGACGTGGCGTGGGTGGATGCATGCGTGCGCATTTGCCGTCTCGATCCCTGCGGGCATGCTGTTAATCATTTCGACTGATCGCGCAGCGGAGCGCACCTCGGCGACCATCTATGCGGCAACATTGCTCCTGGTGTTCGGAACGTCGGCGGCATATCACCTGCTCGCTCGGACCGATCGTGTCCGGCGGATTATGCAGCGGCTCGATCACACGATGATCTACCTACTGATCGCCGGCACCTATGTGCCCGTGTGCTTGGTCGCACTCCCGCGGTCGTGGGGAATCCCGATGCTGTCCGTTGTTGGCGTCCTTGCGCTCACTGGCATGACAATCAAACTTGGCGGGTTCCAGCGCGTTCAGTGGGTTGGCTACGCGCTCTACCCAATCATGGGCTGGGCACTGGCCGTGGCCTATCCGGTCCTCGCTGACAACCTGTCTGGCATGCAGCTTGGGTTGATCGTTGCGGGTGGCCTCGCCTACACGATCGGCTTCCCTGTGCTCCTCGTCAAACGGCCCAACCCTTGGCCAGCGGTGTTTGGCTACCACGAGGTGTGGCACTCATTCACGGTGATCGCAGCAGCGCTGCACTTCGCCGCGGTCAGTTCCGTTCTCGCCTAAATCGACCCGTGCTATTCGAGCGCATCGTCATTGTCGACTGGAGTGCAAGCAGCTCACCGACCACGGGTGCCGACTCCGTGTGGATTGCTGTTGCAGACGCTGGTGGCATCGAGCTTTCCAACCCGCCGACGCGGCGCGTTGCTCTGGCCGAGATTGCCGCCGCGGTTGACTCGGTCGGCCCGACCCTGATCGGTGTTGACTTCTCGCTCGGGTTTCCTCGCGGTACCGCTGCGGCGTTGGGCCTTGGGGGGCGACCTTGGCGGGCAATGTGGGAGCTGCTTGGTTCCGAAATCACTGATGACGATCGCAACAGGAACAACCGGTTCGCCGTGGCATCGGGCCTCAACGCCGACATGGCTGCACCGACCGAGATGGCTGCACCGACCGAGATAGCTGCACCGACCGAGATAGCTGCCGGCCCGTTCTGGGGGTGTCCGCCTGCACAGCGCACCGAGTACCTGACGTCGACCAAACCGGCCCGGACAGCTGCCTGGCCACCGGAATGGCGCCACGTCGAAGCCCGCCTGAGAGACGAGGGGCTGCGACCGTTTTCCGCGTGGCAGTTACTCGGCGCCGGAGCGGTCGGCAGCCAGAGCCTGGTCGGCATCGCGGCACTCGAGCGGTTGCGTTTGAACCTCGGCGAGCGACTGTGTGTCTGGCCGTTCGACAACGGATTGGCCGTGCCAACGGATGCTGACGTCGTGGTCGCAGAGGTCTGGCCATCGCGATGGCCGGTCGCCATTCCATTCGACATGGTCAAGGATGCTGCGCAGGTGCAGGCGACTGCACAACGGCTGGTCGACATGAATACCGAGGGCACATTGGGTGCGTTCTTTGCGCCGTTGGTCGAATCGAGTCAGCTCGACGACGTCCTCGGCGAAGAGGGCTGGGTGCTCGGCGTCACCTGATGGCACGCATCGATTTCGACGACGCAACCGTGGCTGTGACGAGTTTGTGGTCTTCGACGGTGTATCGGGTCGATCGATTTGTTGGGTTGGCTGACTCGGTCAGTCGTTCCGAAGGAGACGGCGGGCAGCAATTGCGCGCTGGAGAACTCCAATCGCCACACCTCCAGCCATCATTGCGAAGGTGACATCAGCGTGCTGAGGGAGGGCCAGTGCGATGCTGAACAGGACAATGGTCTCGGTTCCCTCGATCAGCCCGGTCGGCATCGTGACACTCGTCTGCTCGCCGCCCGCTCGTTCGCCGCGCTTCTCGAGTAGGGCGCTCAGCATCAGCCACGACACCGAGTTGACGTAGAACGATCCGAGCAGCACGGCAATGACCTGCCACGTTCCAGGTTGGTCGACACCGAATGCGATCCCCAGTGGCACAGCGGCATACCCGATTGTGTCGAACAGCAGGTCGACATAGCCACCTAAGTCGCTCGCGGAGCCGTTGGCTCGTGCGATCGCACCGTCGAGGCCGTCGAGCACTCGTCCGGCCAGCCACAAGATGACCGACAAGATGACAGCGCCCCGCCACGCAGCGACACCAGCGCCAACACAGCAGGCGAGGCTGACGAACGACACTGCGGCTGCCGACAGAGAACGGGGGCAGCGTGCGGCGACAGGCGCGAGCAGGCGCTCTTTGGTGGAGCGAAGTCGAAGATCAAGCATCGAGGCTCCAGTGAACCGATGATCTGGCGGTCTGCGCTGCGGACGTGCGATCAGCTTCGCAACGGGCGAGACGGGACGAGACCGGGCTAGACCGTCCAGGTTCCGTTCGATCGCAGCAGCGACTGCAAGTCGGCGGGGCCTTCGGCTTCGCTGGCAGCAATGACCTGGTCGTTGACCGCTGATGCGTATTCGGTGCGTTGGACATCGCGGAAGATCCCGAACGGTGTCGGTGATGCATCGTCGGAGTTCAACCGGGCAAGCGCGAACGCAAGCGACGAGTCGTGCCGTGTCGCATCGTGGACGAGGATGTCCTCGGCAGCAACGTCGGCAAGTTCGACCAGGCGAAGTTGCCCATCGTTGCCCATCGTCACGCCGCGCTGGCCGTTGGTCCCGAACGTGATCGGTTCTCCGTGGACGAGGTTGATCATCATTTCGTCACGCGCGCTCTTCTTCGTGATCTCGTCGAATTGCCCGTCGTTAAAGACGTTGCAGTTCTGATAGATCTCGACGAACGATGCGCCCTTGTGGGCATGTGCTGCACGGAAGGTATCCATCATGTGCTTGCGGTCGAGATCGTGCGTGCGAGCAACGAAACTCGCCTCGGCACCGAGCGCCACCGACAGCGGGTTGAACGGCGCGTCGACCGAACCCATTGGCGTTGACTTGGCGACCTTGCCAATTTCTGATGTTGGCGAGTACTGGCCCTTGGTGAGCCCGTAGATGCGGTTGTTGAACAGCAGAATGTTCAAGTTGACGTTGCGACGCAGCGCGTGAATCAGGTGGTTGCCGCCGATCGAGAGGCCATCGCCGTCGCCGGTGATCACCCAGACATCGAGGTCCGGTCGGGCCGTTGCGACACCCGTAGCAATCGCGGGGGCGCGTCCGTGGATCGAGTGCATGCCGTAGGTGTTCATGTAATACGGAAAGCGGCTCGAACAGCCGATGCCTGAGATGAAGACCGTGTTCTCCGGATTGACCCCGAGTTCGGGCATCAAGGTCTGGACTGCGAGCAAGATTCCGTAGTCACCGCAACCGGGGCACCAACGCACTTCCTGGTCGCTGGTCCAATCGCTCTTCGTGGTCACTGCGACCTGTGCTGTGCTCATGACGCACCCCTTGTGCTTGCTATTGCTTCGTCGATTTCTGCTTCGATCTCGCGGGACTTAAACGGCAAGCCCTGGACCTTGGTGATTGCCTTGGCGTCGACCAGGTAGGTGGCCCGCAGCAGGTTGGTGAGCTGGCCCATGTTCAGCTCGGGGACGAGTACACGTTTGTATCGACCGAGGATCTCGCCGAGGTTCGGCGGGAGCGGGCTGAGGTGGGTGAGATGTGTTGACGCCACTTTTACTCCTACTCGGCGACGGCGCTGCACGGCGGCGTCGATCGCGGCCCAAGTGGAGCCCCAGCCGACGACGAGGACATCGGCATCAGCGTCTCCGTGCACTTCGGCGAGTGGGATGTCTTCGGCGATCTTGGCGATCTTGGCGGCTCGCAGTTTGACCATCAGCTCGTGGTTCTCGGGCGTGTAGTCGATGTTGCCTGTTCCATCTTTTTTCTCTAGGCCACCGACGCGGTGCATCAACCCGGGTGTGCCGGGGATGGCCCAGGGCCGAGCGAGGTTTTCGTCGCGCAGGTACGGCCAGAAAACTTCGTTGCCGTCGTCGTCGACGTGGTTCATCTCGGTGGCGAACGGCACCGAGATGTCGGGAAGCGAAGCCAGGTCGGGCAGCAGCCACGGCTCTGATCCGTTGGCGAGGTACCCGTCGCTCAGCAGTAAGACCGGAGTGCGGTACTTCAGGGCGATGCGCGCCGCTTCGATCGCGGCATGGAAGCAGTGGGCCGGGCTGTACGACGCAACGATGGGCAGAGGGGCTTCGCCGTGACGCCCGTAGAGCGCAATGTTGAGATCGGACGCTTCGGTTTTTGTCGGCAGCCCAGTGGACGGCCCACCACGTTGAATGTCGACGATAACCATTGGTAGTTCGATTGCGAACGCGAGTGAGATCGTCTCGCTTTTGAGCGCCAACCCCGGCCCGCTCGTCGTGGTGACAGCAAGATGTCCGGCAAACGCAGCACCGAGCGCAATACCGACTGCGGCGATTTCGTCTTCGGCCTGCAGAGTTCGCACACCGAAGTGTTTGTGCT
>JBLIKS010000144.1:0-7229 GCA_047635555.1 Candidatus Azotimanducaceae bacterium | reverse complement strand
CACGTGATGCAGCCGCCATAGCGGCAGCCGTACGGCAGATCGACGCCAAGCTCCTCCAGTGTCTCGAGTAGCGGCCGGTCAGCGTCGACCGTGTACGTGCCACCGCCCTGATTGGTGATCGTGATCGTGCGGCGTTCCATCAGAGCCAAATGTCGCTGGTGCAGTCACCGCCCGGGTAGCGGGTTTCGTGGGCGCGGCTTGGTCCGTTGGGTTCCTGGCCGAAGTCGACGATGAAGTCTTCGTTGATCTTCATGCCGCCGTTCACGGGGTCGCAATCGATCATCATCATCTGCCCACCCTGGGTGCGAATCTCTGGGTAAAACTGGTTGTCCCACGTCGAGAACAACGACGTGGTCACATACATCCTGGTCCCGTCGAGCGAGAGCTGGAACATCTGCGGGCCACCAGCGATCTTGACGCCGTTGACCTCGGGCGCCTTGCCCAGCAAACCCCCCATCCACACCTGGCCGGTCAGTTTCGGGTTGTGCGGATCGGTGATGTCGTACTGACGCATGTCGCCATGCAACCAGTTGTTGATGTACACGTACTTGTCGTCCATCGACACCAGCAGCGCCGACATCACACCCGGAAGCGGGATGGGCCAGTCGGGGTGAAGTTCGTTTTCGACGTCGACAATTTTCTCCCACTGCCAGACCCCGTCATCGCCCTTCCAGAAATGGATGACGTTGGAACTCAGCGCGGCGCAACAGAAGCCGTGGGTGCTGTCGGGATTGTGATGGAACTTGACCTCGAGGGGAAGGAGGCCGTCCTCGCCGAGATACATCGTCTGGACCGGCTCGCGCTTGTCGAAATCCCAGACATGGAGGCGGCGCCCATATTTGAGATGCCCGACCTCTTCGAGGTCGAAGCCCGGCATGAACGTGTTCGGTGCAGCCCACTCGGAGCTGATCATCACGTTGTGGCGCGGCTGATACCAGAAGTCGTATCCGAAGGGGATGTCGCCCATGGAGTTCTCCCACCGACCGACGATCTCAAAGTCTTTGTTGACGTGCAGATAGCCGCCCGGCGCCTCACCCTTGGCATTGCCAAGAAAAGAAATGATGATCTCCGAACCGAGGCAGTGGACCGTGTGGGGGCCCGACAGGTCGGTCTTTGCCTTGATCTCGTCACCATCGATCACCGTGTGAATGCGGGGTGCACGCGGGTCGGATGCTGTGTCGACGACGTAGATGTTGTTTGACCGGACACCGGGCAGCAGGAGGTATTGCCGGCTCATCGCAGCATCTCCGTGGCACGACGAGCAGGCGTTCCATCCGGTGTGGTGCAGCTCATCGCCAATGCCTGGCATTTCCAAGCGGTGGATTACCTGGGAGTAGGTCGGGCTCTGCGGATCGGCGTCGAGTGTCGCGAGGTAATCGGGCTGTTGAATTCCTGTGCCGGTGTACAGGGCAACCGTATACAAGAGTTTTTCGGGAGGCGCGTTCATTGCGTCGGCGGGGCTTGCGTAACCGGGCCCGCAGCACGACGATCCGGTGTCGAGATCTATCTCTGAAGTCATGATCAGTTCCCTTTTGTCAACATCCTTGCAATTACCATATACTAAGATTCTTGTTCTTGCGAAATGAGATGAATGTGATGATCGAACTGATGAGCCAGCTGATGAGCCAGCTGATGAGTCAGCTGATGATGAACGGGACCAACTGTGCATCTTGAACGCCTGACACTGATCCTGGAGATCGTCGGCCAGAAGGGCGAAGCGACCGTCGCCGAGGTGTGCGCGCATTCCAACCTTCCGAAGCCGTCGGCCTACCGCCTGGTCAATGACCTGGTCGACGCAGGCCTGCTCGATCCGGTCGCCAAAGGCCAATTCGCAATCGGCACCCGCCTCAAGCGGATCACGCAGCCCGACCTGTCAGACCAGGTCCTCCTCGAAACCATTGCGCCGGTGCTCCGCCAGGCAGCAAATGATCACGGCGTCGCCTTCTTCCTGTCGCGCCTGCGTGGCAAGGCCGTTGAGATCATCCACGTCGAGACCCCCAACACCGGCGTTTCGTTCCTCCACCCGGGCCTCGGCAAACGCCCCCTCCACGCATGCTCGTGCTCGAAAGCCGTCGCGGCCTTCTCGCTCGATGTCGCCAATTCAATCGCAGCCCGGTTGAAGGCCTACACCGAGCACACCCTCACTGATGTCGACGATCTGCGCGCCGAGTTCGAACTGATCCGGCAACTTGGCTACGCCGAATGCGTCGAAGAACTTGAGCGCGGCATGTGCTCGGTAGCGGCACCACTGCGCCCAAGCGACCTGGCCCCAACTCTGGCGATCGGCGCCACAGGTTCCACGCGAGTCTTCATCCCCACGTTCCGCACGAGCATGGGCCAAGAGCTCATCCATATGGCAAACAATCTCGCGGACCGCCTCGGCATGTCCGTACCGGATCAAACAACGGAGTCCGCATGACGCAATCTCACGAGTTCGGCTTCGGCACGCAAATCCGCAAGTCGCCCTACTTCGATGCCACTGTCAGATGGGGAGCGAAGCAATTCTCGGTGTACAACCACATGTACATTCCCCGCGACTTCGGTGACCCTGAGCAGAACTTCTGGAACCTCGTCAACGATGCGATCCTCTGCGACGTGGCCGTGGAACGACAGGTCGAGGTCACAGGGCCTGATGCCGCTCGATTCATGCAGATGCTCACGTGTCGCGATCTTTCGACAATGTCAATCGGGCAGTGCAAATACATCCTCATCACCAACCAGGCCGGGGGCCTCCTCAACGACCCCGTACTGCTCCGGCTCGGCGAGAACCACTTCTGGATTTCACTCGCCGACAGTGACATTCTGCTGTGGGCCCAAGGCGTCGCGGTCCACTCAGACATGGACGTCACCCTCTCGGAACCAGACGTTTCGCCGCTCCAGATCCAAGGCCCCAAGTCCGGTGACATCATGAAGGCCCTGTTCGGGCCAGACATCGGCGACCTGAAGTATTACTGGCTGCGCGAACTCGAACTCGACGGCATCGCGCTTGTGGTGTCGCGCACCGGCTGGTCGACCGAACTCGGCTACGAGATCTATCTTCAAGACGGCTCTCGCGGTGACGAGCTGTGGGAGAAATTCATGGCCGTCGGCGAGCCGCTCGGTCTGAAACCGGGGCACACGTCTTCGATCCGCCGAATCGAAAGTGGAATCCTGTCCTATTACGCCGACGCTGACATCGACACCAACCCGTTCGAACTTGGGCTCGACCGGCTCGTGAACCTCGACATCGAAGCCGACTTCATTGGCAAGGCTGCACTCCAACGGATTCAACATGAAGGCGTGAGCCGAAAACAGGTTGGCTTGTTACTCGACACCGAACCACTGACGGGCCCAAACACCTCGTTCTGGCCGATCACTCACAACGGGACGACCGTGGGCAAGGTCACCTCGGCAATTTACTCGCCGCGCCTTGAACAGAACATCGCCCTCGCAATGATTGCCGTCGAGGCGTCGGACCTCGGCACAGCACTCGAGGTGACAACAACTGCCAGAACGTTCACCGCAACCGTTGTCGAGCGTCCGTTCTTCGACCCGAAGAAGTCGTTGGCCACTGGCTAGAGCCCACCCGCGCCGCACGATCTTGGGTCATCACCAACACATTCCGGGAGCCACAACCATCACAGCACCTTGTCCGTCACATGCAGCTACCCGTCGTTGCGGACGAGGAAGACAGCAACGGCTCGGTCGCGCACATCGTTGATCGAGTACGGGCTCGTGTCGCCAGCGTGAAAGGCGATGCGCTCGACACCTTCGGGAAATGCAACTGCTTCAGCCCCAGCGCGTACATAGACAAGCGGCAGCGTGACGATCTCGTCGGGTGTCGCAACACGATTCCGACCCAGCTGGCGCGCAAGGCTGGGATCGTCGACAGCGAGGTCGACGCCGTCATGAATCAACTGCGTCATGATCGGCTGGGTGTACGGCTCACCGAAGCCAATCCCATCGGGGTCAAAGAGCACCGAGCGCGGGGCATCTGAACGTTCGAAGTAGTCATCGAGCTGACTCCGCACGTCGGTGATCGATGCTGTTGCCTCGCGAAAGATCAGCGGGCCTGACTGATTTGCATACGTCGGCAAGGTCAACACGAGCGCTACCACACTCAGTCCAGCGAGCCCGTTGACGCCACGTCGGCACCACAGCTTCGGAACCGCGGCGAGCGCTGCGAGCAGCAGGGCGTACGTCAGAAAGATTCCGATTACCCAAATCCAACGGACCTTGTGGGGTGAGATGCCGAGAATATCGATCGGCGTAATCACCAGCGTCACGAACGCAATGGCGGACGCCATTGTCAGTGTTCGGAATGCAGCGACCACTTCGAGGTTCTCGACGCGTCGCATTTGACGCCAGGCCACCGCAACGAGGGCAACGACTACGGCGAGCCCACCCAGCGACACACCCAGCGTGCGGAGGCCAGGCGTTTGCAGCGCGAGTCCGTTCGGACCTTCGGTCCAAGTCGAGCCCGGGATCGAGTCGTTGAACCCTGGCCGACCCCACCACGGCGGTAACGCCACGACCGTACTCATCATTCGAAGGGCCAGCGGAACGCCGGTCTGGACGCTCTCAAATCCGGTGTCTTGTCCCCCGCCGGTCCCTGCGAGGACCAGGCGAGTCAGATTGCCACGGCCCGATCCAAAGAACTGCTCGATCAGAATCTGGCTCCACAGGACAACGAAGACACCGATCGACAGCAGTGCCGGGCGGCGCAAGTCATCGAACGATCTGGTCGTCGAAGCGTGTCGTTCCCACAGGATCGACACGACGGCGAAGGCAACCATGATCGGAGCGATGAACAGGTAGCTCAGGTGGGTCTGCATCACGAACGATGCGACACCGACGGTGAGCGGGAGCAACGACACGCGACCAGCGACGACCGCCCACACACAACACAGCAACAGCCAAAATGGCAGGAACAGCACGTTGGGCTGCCACGGATCGTAGAGCAACTCGCTGCCCATCGTCCACACCATGAGCGCAGTGATCGCTTGGGCGCCTACCGCTGCGGTGGCGCCACCGACGCGGCTTGTCACGAAGCCGACCAACCAGACAACGGCGATATTCAGCAGGGCGATAGCGACGGGAATCCCGGCGGATCTACCGAACAACCGCAGTGGGATCGCGACGACATCAAACAAGAGCGGACCGAGGTGGTTGACGTCGATTCCCGTGCTGATCGATGCAGACGAAAGTGTTCCGAGCAGTGGAGAGTGGCCAGTAAACATGTCACCGGCACGGAGCTCGATGAGCGAGTTGTCGTTGACCGGTTCGTAGCCGCCGGCGATACCACGGGCTGCGCTGAAGGCAATGACCAACGAGGTCGCTCCAGCGAGCAGCTGCCAACCAAATCGCCGAAATTGAACGGCGAGACGACGCTCGGCACTCACTGCGAGACGCCAGCTGGGCCGATGAACACTGCCGCGTTCTGGTCGAGGCCAAGTAACCGAATGCTCGCTTCGACTGCTGCGCTTGAGATTCGGCCGTCGATCCGTACGCCGAACAGATTGTTGTCGACAAGCGGCACTAAGTCGTTGAGCCCAGTGGCAATGAGGTCAGCAATCAGCTCGGTTCGCACCGTCGCGAACTCTGCGAGCTCGTCGGGGGTGCGGGGTTCAACCGCGGCAATCTCTGTGACTCGGTCGTCGGCGCGCCAGACGTCGACGAAGCTGCCAGTCGCCCAGATGATTTCAGCGTCTGCCTGGTCGGCCCTGAGTACTCGCTGGCCCGTCATTGGTACGCGCCACGCCTCGTACACCCCCACGTCGAAGCCCCGTCGTTCGAGTTCGTTCACCAGCCCTAAACCTTGGCTGCCGATGGAGTGAGCGTCAGTCCAGAAGACCACGTATGTGTCGTTCGGATCGAGGGCGTGAGCGGTGGGCTCGACCACGGCTCCGAGGGTTTCGCCAAGGTATTCCTCGGGATGGTCGGTCCCTACGGCTGCCACCGAGGTCGTGGCTGTGCACAGCGCAATGACTCCGGCTGCACCCAACAACGCTCGACGCCCTGTTGCCAAACCCGTGGCGTTGAACCAGAGGATCGCGGTCCAGGCCGTGGCGATGACGACGAGCACCATGACCGCCCAAGCCCACAGGGTCAGGTAGAACCAGGTGGTCCCGAAGATCCGTGACATCGAGACCCAACTGAGCAACAGCACTGCACCGCTCACGACATGGAGATGGAGGAGTGCTTGGACGTCTCTCCGAGCGGCCAACAAACGGGTAGCGGCCACCGCAGCGATCCACATCGCGAGCACGAGTGCCCCGGGGATCCACGTCGCTCCGTTGAGTTGGCCGAGGTCGACGAAGCCGCCGGTTCCGGTGAACATCGCGCCTGCTGCACGGAATACGTTGAGATGTTGCAACAGTAACTCCAAGCCACGAACGAAACCGATTGCTTCCTCGGGCGGATGGCCGAAGTGATCGAGAAGGCGCGTGATGTTGCCGGGAGTTCGACGAATCTGGTCGACCAAGGGTGGGAGCGAAAGCAAGGCAAATACCGCAGCGGTGATCAGCAATGCACGCGGCGGCCCGCCAGCAACACCAGCGCGTTGCTGGCGGGCCCATCGAACTGCCACAAGTACCGCTG
Organism: Candidatus Azotimanducaceae bacterium; assembly: GCA_047635555.1. GTDB lineage: Bacteria > Actinomycetota > Acidimicrobiia > Acidimicrobiales > Ilumatobacteraceae > Ilumatobacter_A. The sequence continues at coordinate 650 of JBLIKS010000144.1, read as the reverse complement.
CACCAGCGCCGAGGCCGCCCGCCATCACCAAGTAGGGGATATGTGTCTGCGCAGCAAAACTGGCAGCGACGGCGAGTGGAATCAACATCGCGTGGTCGCCCGCAACGACCGACCATGTGGCCGCCAGGATGACGACCCACGCGATCAACGGCAGATACGGGTTCCACGGCTGGGTAAGTACGGACAGCCCGTAGCCACGGACGAGGAGTGCCACGACCAGCGCTACAACGATCACGCCGGTCCGCCCCGCTCGACGGTGTCCAATCCAGAGAGAGAGTCCAATCCACAGCGTCTGCACGAGTGCCGTCGACGCTTCCATGGCCCACGCCGAGCTACCAAACAGCCTGTACCCCGGCGCAAGCAGCCAGAAGTTGAACGGACCGGGGTGGCTGCCCTGATCGGGGAACTCGCCGATTCTGCCGGGCAGGCCAATCAGGGGGGTCTGCCGCGATCCGACATCGCGGATGCGGAACTCGGTCATTGCCAAGTCGAGTACGGGATACCACCTGCGCTGTGCGAGCGCGATGACCGCGACCAGCAACGGGACGCCGAGCCCCACGGTGACCAACACGATGAGGCCAGCGCTGCTTCGGGCAAACCGCCGGGCGCGTGCGGCGAACGAATCCACCGTCAGTTGCGGCGCAAGAGCC
>JBLIKS010000143.1:0-7229 GCA_047635555.1 Candidatus Azotimanducaceae bacterium | reverse complement strand
TTGCCGCGTGCTCTGCAGGTGCTAACGAAGCGTCGCCTCCGGCAACCGAACCGCCAGCAACTGAGCTGGCGGTCACGGTCTCTCCCCCGCCCGCGCCCGCTGTGACGGTGGCGGAGCCGACCGCCGCCGTCGACCCGGACGCGGCACAGACCATCGAACAGGTCAACGAATACATCGCCCAGGCCGCTGCGTTCGACCAGGCGGGCGCCGACATCCAATTCCCCCAAGGCCTCACCTTCCAGGCCGGAGGAGCACCCGGCTACTCCCGTTACGTCTTTCGCGAGCACGCCGAAGGCGTCGTGCCCTCGCTCGTCGAAGGCCCCATCGTCGGCGCCGTCAGGTGTCAAGACGAAATACGCACCTGCTCTCGCCAAGAATTAAAAGCACTCGCAGCGAGCGATGAAGCCATCCCAGGCGACCTCCAGATGACGGCCGACGAACTCGACCAACTCGTGGCGCAACTCGACGAGCTGAACGTCTTTGCCGAGGCCCACGGCGACGTCAATACGGCGTGCGCTGAGGGCTACATCAGTGACCGCACCCAGACGGCCAACATGGGCTCGCACTTCTACAAGATCGAATCGATCGTCAATGGGTTCGACCCTGGCGAACCCGAGATCCTGCTCTATGCACTGGCCGACGGCTCGATGCCGGAAGGTCCGCTCGGATCTTGCGAGAACGGCGCATGGAACGGCGAACCGCTCGTACTGGTCGGTACAGCGTTCATCATCCCGCCGGAGATCATCGGCAACGATCACCCCGAGACATTCGTCGGGCCGCTCGACAACTGGCACATCCACTACAACCTGTGTCGCGGCGCAGCCCAAGGTCGCGACACGTTCGTTCCCAGATCCGAGTGCGAAGCAACAGGCGGGCGCTTCTCGCCAGCCCTTGGTTGGATGTTGCATGCCTGGGTCGCTGACGACTTCGACAACCAGCTCGGCGTGTTCGGTATGTGGAACTCGTCGATCCAGCCAATCATCGACCCGGCGCTGATCCTCGAGAGCCGACTCGTCCAGGGCTCCGACTTCCCGCAGGGCGCCAAGCAGTCGGTGATCGCCGACTTTCTGTACGGCGGCGACCTCACGGTGACGACTGGTCAGCCACTGTTCTTCAACAATGTCGACGGTGTGCCGCACACGGTCACCGCCGGCACCCCGGCGGCCCCGTCACTCACTGACTTCGACTCGGGCCTACTGACGCCCGGCAGCAACTTCGAGCTGACCTTCGACAATCCCGGCAGCTACAGCTTGTTCTGCACCTTGCACCCTGACATGGTCGCCAACATCACCGTCACCGAGTAGCGGTCACAGTCGACCGAGCGTGGAGTGAGCGCTAGCGTCACCCACGTGCTGACCGCCGAGCAGATCGACCGATACCACTCTGACGGGTTTCTCGTCATGGCCGACTTCGCGTCGGCCGACGCTTGCGATCGGCTCCGGGCTCGAGCCAACGAAATAGTTGCCGCGTGGGAACCGGGCGAGGAACGATCCGTGTTCACAACCAATGAGCAGGAACGCGTCTCGAACGGGGAGTTCCTCACCAGCGGCTCATCGACGTGGTGCTTCTTCGAGGAGGAAGCGTTCGACGACACCGGTTCGCTCCGCCAGGCCAAAGAGTTGTCGATCAACAAGATCGGCCACGCTCAACACGACACCGACGACGAGTTCCGCCAGTTCGCATACAACCCTGACCTCGGTGCGGTCGCCCGCGATCTCGGAATGACCGACCCACGTGCGTTGCAGTCGATGTACATCTTCAAGCAGCCTCGGATTGGTGGCGAGGTCAGTGTGCATCAGGACGCCACATTCTTGTGGACCGATCCGCTCAGCGTCATCGGATTCTGGTTTGCGCTCGAAGACGCCACCATCGACAACGGCTGTCTCTGGGCCGTTCCGGGAACACATCGCGGTCCGCTCCGGCAGTTGTTCAAGCGCAATCGCCTCGACGATCCAGCAGCGTCCGATGGCACCATCTTCGATGAGCTCAGCGACGAGCCGCTTCCAGCGCCCGACTCGCCCGACGCTGTTGCGCTTGAGGTCAAAGCGGGCACGATGATCGCCCTCCATGGCCTGCTCCCCCACTGGAGTAACCCGAACCGGTCCACCCGGAGCCGCCACGCGTACAGCCTCCACTGTATTGACGGCACCGCCGACTACCCAGCCTGGAACTGGCTCCAACGCCCTGCAGACATGCCGCTCAACGCCCTCTGACAGCCGCAACTCATCACGTGGTAGCGCCCGTTGTCGATATCGACCCTTGCCGTCCTTCCCATGGGGCCATCTTGTCGAACTGGTGTCACCGAGTTTCCCGTCACACTGTGCCTGACACAGTGTGACCGATACGTTATTGCCATGTTGTCGACTGATGTGATTCACCGGGCACCGAAGGTCTTGTTGCACGACCACCTCGATGGGGGCCTGCGACCAGCCACCGTCGTCGAGCTGGCCAGCGAATATGGGTACGAAGATCTACCGACGACCGACGTCGACGAACTCGGCCTCTGGTTCAACAAGGGTGCTAAGCGCAACGATCTCGTGCTCTACCTTGAGACATTCGCCCACACCGGAGGCGTCATGCAGCATCGCGATGCGATCGAACGTGTTGCTTACGAGTGCGCTCAGGATCTGGCCGCTGACGGCGTCGTGTACGCCGAGGTCCGGTTCGCCCCAGAACTCCACCTCGAGCAGGGCCTCACGCTCGACGAGGTCGTCGAGGCAGTGCTCGACGGTTTCCGGCGGGGGTCAGACGGCACCGACCTCACCATCTACGCGCTACTCGATGCAATGCGTCAAGCTGCGCGGAGCGTCGAGATCGCCGAACTCGCTGTGAAGTATCGCGACGCCGGCGTCGTCGGCTTCGACATCGCTGGCCCCGAAGCCGGTTTCCCACCCACGCGCCACCTCGATGCCTTCCAGCTGATCAACCGGGAGAATTTCCACTCGACGATCCACGCTGGCGAGGCGTTCGGACTGCCCTCGATCTGGGAGGCCGTTCAGTTCTGTGGTGCCGAGCGCCTTGGCCACGGCGTGCGGCTGATCGACGACATCACCATCGATACGAAAGGCGATGTCAAGCTCGGTCGCCTGGCCAACTTTATTCGCGACCGCCGCATCTGCCTCGAAGTCTGCCCGACATCGAATGTCAACACCGGCGTGTGCGCGTCGATTGCCGACCACCCGATCGGGCTGCTGCGACGCCTCCAGTTCCGGGTCACGATCAACACCGACAACCGGCTGATGAGCGACACGTCGATGAGCAAGGAAATGGCTGCGGTCTGCGAAGCCTTCGACTGGGGGCTTGACGACCTCCAGTGGCTCACGGTGAACGCAATGAAGTCGGCCTTTGCACCGTTTCCTGAGCGATTGAAGCTGATCAACGGTGTGATCAAACCTCGTTACTCGGTCCTCAAAGCCGAAGCCGATCTGGGGATCTGACCATGACTGTCGAAACTGTCGTCGTTGACCATCCGCTCGTTCTTGACTCGCTCGCGGTAATCCGAGATGTCGAGACGCCCAACGCTCTGTTCCGCCAGAACCTCGAACGAATTGGCACGTTACTGATCGCCGAGGCGACGCAAACGCTGCCCACCGTCCGCGGCACCGTCGAGACGCCGCTCACCACCGCAGTAACCGAGCGCCTTGCTGTGCAGCCAGTCATCGTGCCAATTTTGCGCGCCGGCCTCGGCTTCCTGCGACCGGCTCAGGAACTGCTGCCCGACGCCGACATCGGGTTCATCGGTATTGCGCGCAACGAAGAGACACATCAGCCGGAGCCGTACGTCAACAAACTCCCGGACAACATCGCCAGCCGACCCGTCATTGTGGTCGATCCAATGCTCGCCACGGGCGGGTCGCTGATCCACACGCTCCAGCTCCTCATTGAACGAGGGGCATCACAGCCGCTGACGGTCATCGTCGCGCTCGCTGCCCCCGAGGGAATTGCCGCCCTCGAAGCATCCGGGATCGACGTCACGCTGTTCACCGCCGTCATCGACGAGCGTCTGAACGACAGCGCCTACATCGTGCCCGGGTTGGGTGACGCCGGTGACCGCCAGTTCGGCGCACCGGCCTGACTGAATCGCGCTCGGTGGGTAGGGGTCACACTGTGCCTGGCACAGTGTGACCGCTACCCAGCGAGGGCGTGCAGTAGACGGTCAAGTTCGGCGGGGTCGAGGTCGACTGCTTCGCCGTAGAGCTTGACTTTCGGCTCAGTTCCACTCGGCCTGATCTGGAGGCGGGTGCCGCCCTCCAGTACGAGCCGCACGAGGTTGGCTTCGGGGTACGACGAAACCGATTCGACAGCCACTCCACCCACCGTTGTCGGCGGGTCCGCTTCGATCCGGCGCACCCAGGCAGCACCCTCAGTCGGCGGCATCCGAACCGACAACTCTGCAGTCTCGTAGCGGCCGAACTGTGCCGCAATGGCGTCGAGCCGATCTTGAATCGTCACACCATCAGCGGCGGCAACAGCAGCGATCTCGGCCATGAGAACTGCGGCACTGATGCCGTCTTTGTCGAGCGGTCGACCCACGACCAGGTAGCCGAGAGCTTGCTCGTAGCCGAATACCAATCGCTGACCCAACGCCGCACGCTCGGTAGCAATCTTGCCGATCCATTTGAACCCGGTAAACGTCTCGGCACTGTGCACACCGTGCGCCTCTGCCATTCGGGCCAGCAACGACGACGACACCAGCGTGGTGATCACGAGGCGATTATCACCTTCGGTATGGCGCAAGATGTGGTCGGCAAACAGCCAACCGATCTCGTCACCACTGAGCTTGCGCCACGTGTGCTTGGCCCCAGAGGAACCAGCAGATATGCCAGCTCGCGTATCGGGGATTGCTGCACCGAGACGGTCAGCGTCAGGGTCGTTGGCGAGTGCAATCGCGACGCCGTTCAGCTCGGCGACAGCGAACAGCAAGTCCATTGCTCCGGGCTCTTCGGGGTTCGGAAACGAGACCGTCGGGAACGTGCCGTTCGGCTCTTGTTGCTCGGCGACCACGAGCGGCACATCGAATCCTGCCGCCGTGAACGCAGCGGCGATCATGTCGCCCCCGACGCCGTGCATCGCCGTGTAGGCGATCGGCACACCTCGCGCCTCGGGGCAGAGGCGCACCGCTGGAATATCGGCCAGGTAGGCGTCGTCCCATGACGTGTCGAGCCATTGGATGAGCGGGTCATCCTCCGGAGCGAGTTTGACAGCGAGCGGATCGAACCCATCGATACGTTCGGCAATCTCGTTGTCGATCGGGTTGACGATCTGCGATCCAGTGTCGAGGAAAACCTTGTAGCCGTTGTCTGCCGGCGGGTTGTGCGAAGCGGTGACGACGACGCCTGCAGCAGCGCGTAATCCGGTGATCGACCAAGCGAGTACCGGCGTCGGCGTCAGGCCCGGGTGCAACATCGCCTTGATGCCCATTGCGGCAAGGACCCGCGCTGTATCGACGGCAAAGACATCGCTCTTGCGCCGCGCATCACGGGCGATTACGACACCACGATCGGCTGCTTCCGGAACGGAGTCGAGCAGCCATTGACCCAGGCCAGCCGCAGCCTGCCGTACGACCAGCCGGTTCATTCGCATCGGCCCCGCAGCGACCGCTGCTCGGAGGCCCGCAGTTCCAAACTGCAAACGACCAGCGAATCGGTCGGCGAGCTCAACGTCGTCACCCGCCTCGGCCAACGTGATCAACTCATCGAGTTCGGTGCCGATGTCTTCGTCAGGTTCAGCGGCGAGCCAGGCCCGAGCGGTTGCCAGTAGTTCGTTCTCAGCCATCAGGTAACAGAGTACGCAACTCGACCAGCGGGCGAGGGCCCACGTGCGAGATCACTTCGGCAGCGGCGATCGCACCGATCGCACCGCACTCGGCCAGCGGCTTGCCCGACGTGAGCCCGTGCAGGAAGCCGGCAGCGAACAGGTCGCCAGCACCGGTGGTGTCGAGCACCCGCTCCACCGGAACGGCTGCTACTTCGATCAGTTCGTCGGCGGTCGCGATGACGCAGCCCGCAGCACCCTTGGTGATCACTGCGAGGCCGCATCGTTGGCGCACCGCAGCGATCGCCTCGTCGAGCGAATCGGTCTCGTACAGCGACAAAAGTTCGTCATCGTTCCCGAAGAGAATGTCGACACAGTCGTCGACGAGAGCCCGGAAGTCATCTCGGTGGCGGTCGACGCAGAACGAATCGCTGAGCGTCAGCGAAACCTGTCGACCATGGGCATGAGCGACGTCGGCTGCATGCCGGAAGGCTGCTTTGGCGTCATCTCGGTCGAACAGATAGCCCTCCATATAGAGGACCTGGCCGCCAGCGATCGCGTCTTCGTCGAGATCGTCGATACAGAGCGAACTGGACACACCCAGGTAGGTGTTCATCGTCCGCTCGGCGTCGGGCGTGACCACGATGATGCATCGGCCCGTCGGCGTGTCGTGATCGATGCCGCCACCGGTGAAAGGCACACCAACAGCGCGCATGTCATGGCCAAAGACGTCACCAAGATCGTCGTGGTTGACCTTGCCGATGTAGCAGGCGCTGCCACCGAGGCTGGCGACTCCGACCATCGTGTTGGCGGCCGAACCGCCGCTCATCTCGACCGCCGTGCCGAGCGCGGCATACAACTCGACGGCCCGCTCGGTCTCGATCAGGGTCATTGCACCCTTATTGAGATCGTGTGCGGTGAGGAAGTCGTCGGAAGCGTGAGCAATCACGTCGACGAGCGCATTCCCGATTCCAACCACAGCGAATTTGGCCGGCATGGCGGCACCTTGGGCAGTCATTTCAGACACGGTTGGCAACGATAGCGGCAGTACCATCCTGACCATGGCAGCCGACTCCCACACACCCCCTGACCTCAACTCCGGCGCACCATCGGGCACGGCCGGATCGGCCTGGCTCGACACACTCGATCCGTATCGGCTCCCCGCCGGTGTCGCCCCGAGTCGTTACGACATCCGGCTTCGACCGGCACTCGACGACTCCACCTTCATTGGCACCATCATAATTCAGCTCGACGTCGCCATCGAGACCGACACGTTCGTACTGAATGCCGCCGAGCTGACCATCGGTGAGTGTTCGGTAAACGGCACTCCCGCAACGGCTGAGTTGGTTGAAGAGACCGACCGGTTGATCGTCCGCACGGCCGCACCAATTGCCACAGGTTCCGCAACGATGAATATCTCGTTCGCGGGCATTTTGAACGACAAACTGCGCGGCTTCTACCGGAGCACCTACAAC
>JBLIKS010000142.1:0-7230 GCA_047635555.1 Candidatus Azotimanducaceae bacterium | reverse complement strand
GGATGGGCGTCGAGGGGATGGGCGTCGAGGGGATGGGCGTCGAGGGGATGGTCGTCGGAATGACCGTGGGGGCAACCGTGGTCGTGGTCGTCGGCGTCGTTGTCGTTGTCGTTGTCGTCTCGGGCTTAACCGGGACGGTGTCGGCTGACTCTTGGTCGGCGCTTGCCACGACGGTTGTCGTAGCAGACAGAGCGAGCACTGCGGCTACTGCGATGACGCCGACCCGCACCATTGGCGAATGGCGAAGGGTGGAGGGGGTTGGAGTCATGGCGAAGTGTGGGAGGGGTCGAGAAGCCTGCGAATTGAGCACAGAGGAGACACAAGGTCATCGGCACATTTGTTGTCGAAGTAGAGTAAAAATTCGTCGAGACTGTGCGGCACCGCAACCTGCACAGCCGGTCACCTCGGCCGCAAGCTACCGTCAGGGGTGCATGGTTGACCCCGATCAGGCGGACGAGGCGGTCGAACCGCTCGCCGTCGACGCAGAAGATCCGTCCAAGGTGGAGCCCCCGCCGCCGATCGACGTGATCCTGGCGGTCGACATCGGCGGCACGAAGTTCGCGGCCGGCCTCGTTACGGCACGCGGCGAGCTCATTGCGCGGTCGCGGGTCGAAGTGGAACGAGACGTCGGCCCGGAGTCGCACTACACGTTGCTCGCGACGCTGGTTACCGAAATGCAACAGCAGGCGGTCTATCAAGGTGCGCGAGTCCGCGCAGTCGGCGTTGGCGCTGCTGGACCGATCACTCGTCAACTCGAGACTGTTTCGCCGGTCAACATCCCGGAGTGGCGTGACTTTCCACTCCGTGCCCGACTTCAAGAGCTGACGGGCATGCCGGTTTTTGGCGATCTCGACGCAAAGGCATTGGCGTTGGCCGAAGGCTGGCTGGGTGCCGCTCAGGGGCAACGCGACTTCTGTGCGATGACCGTGTCGACCGGCATCGGTGGCGGGATCGTGCTCGACGGGGAACTTCTCGATGGAGAGTCCGGCAATGCCGGCCACATCGGCCACATCATCGTCGAGCCACTTGGACGTCGGTGCGGTTGCGGTGCCCAAGGCTGCCTCGAGGCCGAAGCATCTGGCCTGGCCATCGAGCAGATCACCGGCCGCCCGCCGAGTGAACCGACGTATGAGATCATGCAGCGCACGGGAACGTACGTGGGTCGGGCAGCGGCGTCGATCTGCAACTCGCTTGACCTGACCCTGGTGGTCGTCGGTGGCGCGGTTGCACTGGGCTTCGCAGCAACCTTCTTTCATTCTGCCCAGGCAGCGCTCGACGAGAACGTCCAGCTTGCCTACAGCCGAGGGGCCCGCATCACGCCGTCACGGCTCGCTGACTCGGGGCCGCTGATTGGCGCAGGTGCCGTTGGCTGGCGCGGTCTGCGCCGCGCAGCGCGTGGAGTGCACTGATTTTGTCGGTTGTCACAGCTAGCCGCCGATTGCGCGATAAACGCGCTCGGCCGGGCCCCGTCCGAAGCGGTGATGCCACGCGTTCGCCGCGGCGATCGCGACGATCCAGAAGCTGAGCGAGAAGAGCAGTGACGTCGCGAGCCCGCCGGGCTCAACCAGGCCAACCCAGTCAACGAGGAAGTTGAACAGGAAGATATGGGCCAGGTAGAGGGTGAGCGTCATTTGTCCGGCACGCCGGAGCAGATCGGTTTGGTCTTGGAATCGGTTGGCGATCATGTCGATCGCCGTAAATGCGATGAGTGCGGTACCGAGTGCGCTGGCGACGTAGACGAGCCCCCGGCTGCCTGGATTGGTGGAGAGCACCGTCTGTTGAAAATCGGTCGAGGCGAAGCCTGACGCGATCGAAGCGCCGGCGAAGAGCATCACCCCGCCGCCGAGTGCAGCCAAGCGCCACCAGCTTGTGTCGAGCACCCGCCCCAGCAACATGCCGACGCAGAAGAATCCGAGCCAGGGGAGCAGCGGATGCGTCCCGTTGACGAACACGTTGAGCAGGAAGCTCTCTGGTGCATCGTTGTCGGGGAAGAAAACCCAACCTGTGCTCTTGCCCGCTTGCAACTGTTGGAACTCCCACACCTTGAGCAGCGCCCCGGTCGCTACGGCGAATACACCGACGAGCACAATCCACCGGCTGCGGAACGTGAACAGCAGTGCGGCGAGCGCGAACATCGCGCCGTAGAACGGAATGATCGTCCCGGGCCAGATGTTCTCGAGAAACAGTCCTCCCGCGTAAAGCAAGGCGCCGCGCCGGGCCAGTCGCCAGCGCATTTCGGTGGTGTCGTGGCCGCCGTTGCGCACCGCCCTGCGCGTCAGCAACGTGACGCCAACTCCTGCAACGAGCACGAATGTGGCGGCGAAACGCGACGACAGTGGCCCGGTCCACGGGTCGAACAGATCATTGGCCCAGCCGCCGCTTCGCTCGCCACCCCTGATGATCAGGTATCCGTGGTAGTTCATTACCACCACGCCGATGAGCGCGATTGCTCTCACGACATCGGGGCCGGGCAGACGGCGCAATGAGCCTGCCGAAGTTGAGGTCGCCGTGCTGGTGTTCAGAGCCATTCGTACTCGTCGACGGCCGTCATGTGCATCGGCCGCTGGAGATCGACGCGATCGCCGATAGCCGGAGTTGGTGAGCCGTCGGGGACGAATGTCATCGTCGTGTGCATGTGCGGTGCTTCGTGCAGGGCGAGGCGTGTGCGTTCGAAATGAAACGGGCTGAGGCTGCCGAGCTCACCCTGGTCGATGGCGGTAACGCCGTTCGCTGTGCCGGCACCAATCATCACGAGGTGCCCGTTGCCGCCGACGGGACCCATCCGGTAACCGGCGTTGTCGCCAGCGTTGACTGACTTGACGTCGATGACGTCGGCAGTGAGGTGCAGCGCCCGTTTGTCGCCGTGCCACAACGTCGTTCCCAGCCGCAACCTGTACGAATGGGTGGTCGGCAGTTGGGCGTAAGAGTCAAGGTCGAGGTGGCTCACCCAGACGGGGATTGCCGGGTCGATGGCCGGCAATAACTCAGTGATGATCGCAACATGTTCGGCGCCGGAGCCTGCGAGTTGCGGGTGGACGCTCACCCCGACGACCTCCAGCCCGCAAGCAAGGACACGGTCAATGAACGCGACGTCGCGTCCGAAGCGCCGCATTGGGCTCGCCAACTTGACGAGAACGCGCCCATTCCAACCGGCGAGCGCAGCGAGGTGTTCGTCGGCGCCGACCGTGAGGATCGGGTTGGTGCTCGTCGGCGCAGCGAGTGTCGGAGTGAGGACGACGGGGGTCAACTCGTCGGGGAGGCCGTCCAGCTCGTGGATCGTGCCGACGGCCACGGTGTCGCAGAACTGGGCGGCGGTGTGGGCCAACCAGTTTCGACCGAACCCGTAGCCGTTTCCCTTAATAACGGGTACGAGACCATCGACAGTGTTGGCGATACGGGCAACCTGCGACCGCCAGATTGTCGTGCGAATCGTCAGCCGTACCGTCACGGTACGAACGGTAATCGTTCAACCCAGCAATCCGTGCCCACGATGCCGTTGTTCGGTGTCGCAGATCGTGTTGTGACTGAGCCAACGCTGTTACCGCTCGGCGAGTTCGCGGGTTGCGCTCAGCGAGTAACCGAGCGTCGGGGCCATGAAACGAACTTCGGTCTCAGGGGACTCCACGTGCGGTGTCGGATCATTCCCGACCACACCCCCCACCCGTAGGCAACATCGGTTGGCGTCGCCGCGACGTCGAGCGCAACTGCACCGAATGCAACGAGCCGCATCCGCTGAGAGAAGAAAGCCAGGAGGACGAGCGGTGGCCACCACACCCGTCGGAGCACAACACCGAGTTGCTGAAGGCCGCGGAGGTGGCTGTTGAGTGCTGTTCGGAGCGACCACGCCGTCGAGACGTTGGGCAGCTTGTGGACAAGCACCGCAACGCTCGCAGCAACCGTGACAGCGGCAACGGCCGGGTGGCCGGCCAGCGCGCTCAGCCATGAGCCGACGGCCCATCCGTTGGTGTGCATCGGTGCGAGCGCGTTGGGGTGGCGGATCGCGAGTGGTGCGGCGGCCGAGCCGTAGCCGGCTTGTTGGCGGAGCCGGTCGGGCCAGTTTGAGCGTGGCTCGTGCCACACTGCTGACGCCGGTTCGTAGCGGCAGCGCCACCCTGCCTGATCCAGTCGCCAGACGAAGTCGACGTCTTCGCCGAAACGCAAGGCCGGGTCGAATCCGCCGACCGCATCGAATGCATCGGCCCGCACAACGATTGCGGCGGCGGGGACGTAGCCGAGGCGCGTGCCGGCTCGAATGCGGCCGGGTTTATCTCCAAGGTCGAGCGGCGAGCCCGGTTCGCCTGCGACCCGCGGGGCAACGAGCGCGACGCTTGGATCGTTGAAGTGCGGGAGGAGCGGTGTCAACCAAGATTCGATGCCGACGTCGGCCAGTAGGTCGACGTCGGCATCGACGAATGCCACCAGCGCTGTGGTCGCAAGCGGGCGTCCGGCATTGCGGGCGGCGCCAGGACCACTGTTGTTGTCGAGCCGGATTGTCGCGCCTGCAATCGGCGGGGTGGAGCCGTCGTCGACGACGACTCGCCCGTCGGTCGCTGCGATACCGCCAAGTTGCGGGGTGATCACCGTGACGTCGTCGACGGTGAACACATTCGTTGCCTCGGGCTGGTTTTCGGGCTGGTTTTCGGGCTGGTTTTCGGGCTGGTTTTCGGGCTGGATTTCGGGCTGGATTTCGGGATGGTATCCAGGATGGTATTCGGGATGGATCGCGCCGGCATCGAGTAGACGGTCGATCAGCGTCGACGAGGCGACGTCGGCGCCTTGCTCGATCTGCTCGGCGATCCGGGCGCCGGGCGCCGTGAGCCGGAATATCTTGAGCGGAGATCCAGCGACGACAACGGGCCCGGTGCGCTCCCAGGTGGCGTCGATGGCAAAGTGCATCTCAGCTCGAGTGTTTGGAATCTGTCGACCCGAGGCGGGCGGCGGCGACTTGGATGCGGACGTTGCCGATCGGCGTCGGGTCGATCGGCCTCCAGACCTCAATGGCATGGACGAGGTCGTTGACAAAGCTGACAATGAACTGGTCACCTTCGGTGCCCGACGCTCCGGCTGGATCACCGAGGACACCGGACGGACTGACTGCTTGCACGCCGTGCGCGCGCAGTTCGTCGATGTCGGCATCGACGCCAGGGGCCGCGAGTTCGAGTCGAACCAGGCCCGGATCGATTGCCAGCATGAGCGACGTTTCGATCCGACCGGCATGCAGGTCTTGCGGCCCGCCGTCGGCGCGTCGCGGCCACTTCGGCCACCAGGACAAAACGTGGCGACCTTCTGATCGAAGGGTGCGCGTGGCCGCCTCGACCGCTGCCGAGTTGCCGCCATGCCCGTTGACAAACACAACGCCAGCAGCCCAATCGGCACTGCGACCGAGTTCGAGAACGACCTGCGTCATCACCTCGGTGCCGATTGACAGCGTGCCGGGGAAGCCAGCGTGCTCGCCCGACGCGGAGACGGTGAGCGAGGGCCCGACCATCAGTCCGTTGGTGAGGTGCGTGGCTCGCTGGACAAGCTCTTCCGCAATCAAAGTGTCGGTCGACATCGGGAGGTGCGGACCGTGCTGTTCGGTCGAGCCAACGGGAACGAGAACAATTGGTGTTCGGGTGCCGTCTTCGAACACGGGGTTGTCGACGAGTGTTTGCACCTCGTTCCATGTCGCCTCACCCAATCGCACCTGTCCATCATGCCGAACACCAGGCCGTTCCGTTACATCTTGCTCGGAGTGGGGGTGAAGCGGCTGAGCGCGATCTCGCCGTTGTATGTGGCGAGCGTTCATCGGTAACCGGAGATGGCGCTTACGGCGCGGAGACGCGCGTCAGGCTGCGGTGTGCTTGCGGCGTTCGCGGAGCCAGCGGACCAGTTCGATCAGGCCGGTAATGCCGAGCGCTGTGGCGAATGCCAGCCAGAAGGCGAGCGTGTGATTGTTTTCGAAGGTCTGTCCGAACAGGTAGCCGAGCAACCCGGCGTAGGACGCCCAGATCGTGGTTGCCAAAGCAATCCAGGCAACGAACCATGCGCGAGGCTGCGAGGTCACGCCCGACGAGAGCGTCAAGATGGTGCGGCCACCAGGGATGAAGCGGGCGGTGATCAACAGCATTCCGCCGCGCTTGCGGATCTGGCGACCTGCGCCGTCGAGCCGTATCTGGCGCGACGGCTTGCGAGCCGCCCAACTCTGCACTGTCCCTTTGAACTTGTCGCCGATCGTGTAGGCCAGGTTGTCGCCGAGGAACGCGCCGAATGCGCCGGCAAAGATCACGAGGGCGATGCTCTGGTTGCCCTGTCCGGCCGCGACGCCGCCGATGATCACCGTGGTCTCGCTCGGCACCACCGGAATGACGGAGTCGAGGAGTGCAATGGCAAAAATCACCAGCAGGAACCACCAGTTCGACGAGAACTCGTCGAGTTTGTTCGTGAGATCAGTGACGATGTTGGCCAACATTTCGGAGTGACGTTATCTCTCGGACACTGGTTCGTTCTCGACATTTGGGGTTTGATGCGAGCTCCGCTCGCGGCAGGAGTGGCGTGGCCACTGGCGCAACTGCTCAGGCGGCGGGGCGGAGGTCGCTGAAGGTGGTGCCGTGAGGTGGTGGTGGGAGGTCACCGAGTTCTGGGTGTTTGGTGACCCGTTGGTCCCACGTGTACCGGCGGCGTGGGCGCCGCTGTTCGGGTTGGGGTTCGGCCCATTGGGGGTCGGGTGCGTTCAAGGGTTTGATGACGGTGCCGTTGGGTGTGATGAGGTGGATTCGGCCGTGGCGGTCGCGTCGGCCGTGCAGTTGTTTGGTGTGTTTGTGTCGGTCGTGTGGTCCGCAGAGTGGCATCGAGTTGGCTTGGTTCGTTTCGCCGCCGTTGATCCAGGGTGTGATGTGGTCGACGTCGCAGAATTCGGCGGGGACGTCGCAGCCTCGGTAGCCGCATTGGACAACGAGGAGTTGTGCTGCGTGGCGTGCTTTGCCGGTGAAGAGTCGTTGTGTGCGGCCCATGTTGATCACGACGTCGTGGGCGTCGACGATGACTCGTCGGATGCTGCCGGTGAGCATTGCTTTCATCGCGATGTCGGGGTGCAATGCGATGCCGGTGGAGGTGGCGCAGCGCCGTGCGGTCGGGTCGACGGCTGCCAGGTCGTCGTGGTCGTCGTCGTGGTCGTCGTCGTGGTCGTCGTCGTGGTCGTCGTTGCGGTCGAGGAAGCCGTGGCGGGCGAGGACTTCGAGGCCGGTTGTT
>JBLIKS010000141.1:0-7253 GCA_047635555.1 Candidatus Azotimanducaceae bacterium | reverse complement strand
CCGGATGGGCTACAGCCACGATCTGCTGCAGAACACGCTGATTGCCACGCGTGCCCCGGTCATCATCTGCCCTGCCATGCACACCGAAATGTGGGAGCACCCCAGCGTCGTCGACAACATCGCGGTGCTGCGCGCGCGTGGTGTGCACATTGTCGAACCCGAATCCGGGCGCCTCGCCGGTGGCGACCAAGGTGCCGGCAGGCTGGCCTCGCCCGAATCGATCGTTGCCGCCGCCGAACGTGTGCTCGGCCCAGCTGATCTGGCTGGCGTCAGCGTGGTCGTCTCGGCAGGCGGCACCCGAGAGCCCATCGACGCGGTCAGGGTGATCGCCAATCGCAGCTCCGGCAAGCAGGGATACGCCGTCGCCGCCGAGGCTGCTGCCCGCGGTGCTTCGGTCACGCTGGTGACCACCGTTGCTCTCCCGACGCCGCACGGATGCAACATTGTTCCGGTCGAAACCGCGGCACAAATGCAAGCCGCAATGGAGCAGGCCGCAGCGACTCACGACGTTGTGGTGATGTCAGCTGCCGTTGCTGACTTCCGGCCAGTTCAGGCAGCGAAGGGAAAGCTCAAGAAGCGCGATGGCGCCCCTGA
The DNA here is from genome assembly GCA_047635555.1 of Candidatus Azotimanducaceae bacterium. GTDB lineage: Bacteria > Actinomycetota > Acidimicrobiia > Acidimicrobiales > Ilumatobacteraceae > Ilumatobacter_A. The sequence goes on along the minus strand of JBLIKS010000141.1, from coordinate 6,659 downwards.
GATTGTCTTGGAATCGACGCCCGACATCCTCGCTGCCCTTGGGGCAAACAAACGTGCTGGCCAGTTACTGGTCGGCTTCGCAGCTGAAACCGACGACCTCCTGAGCAACGCCCAGTCGAAGCTTGAAAAGAAACATCTCGATCTGATCGTTGCCAACGATGTCAGTGCACCCGGGGTTGGCTTTGCTCACGACACGAACGCGGTTACGCTCTTACGGCCTGACGCGGAGCCTGTCGAGATCGACCTTGCTTCCAAGCAAGATGTCGCCCGGGCGGTGATCGACGCCATCGTCGCTCTGCGCGAGGCTCGCTGACATCATCAACGAGCCCACTCTTCACCCACACTTCTGACAGGACACAACGGACCAACCACATGGCCAACTACACCTTCACCTCCGAATCAGTCACCGAGGGTCATCCCGACAAGATCGCTGACCAGATCTCCGACGCTGTGCTCGATGCGATCCTCACCGAAGATCCGCGCGCCCGCGTTGCTTGCGAAACCATGGTCACCACCGGCCTCTGCATTGTTGCTGGCGAGATCACGACCAATGCGTACGTTGACATCCAACGCATCGCACGCGACACGATCAACGGCATTGGCTACGACGACGCTCAGAAGGGGTTCGACGGTCACACCTGTGGGGTCATGGTCGCCCTCGACGAGCAGAGCTCAGACATTGCCCAAGGCGTCAACGCGAGCGAAGAATTTCGTGGCGGTTCTGCTGGCGAAGACGTACTCAACCTGCAAGGCGCCGGCGACCAGGGCATGATGTTCGGGTACGCCTGCAACGAGACTGACGTACTGATGCCCCTGCCGATTAACACGGCGCATCGCCTTGCAGAGCGCCTGGCCGAGGTGCGCAAGAGCGGCCAGGTTCCGTACCTGCGCCCTGACGGCAAGACTCAGGTCACGTTTGATTACGAGGATGGCGTCCCGGTGGCGCTCAAGGCTGTGCTCATCTCGACGCAGCATCAGGCAGGCATTGACCGTGACACGGTGATCCGCCCAGACCTCATCGACCAGGTCATTCGGCCGGTCATCCCTGAGCAGTTCGCTGATGATGACTACGAAGTGTTCATCAACCCGACTGGCAACTTCGTGATCGGTGGCCCGCAGGGCGACTGTGGTCTGACTGGCCGCAAGATCATCGTCGACACCTATGGCGGTATGGGTCGTCACGGTGGCGGCGCCTTTTCGGGCAAGGACCCGTCGAAGGTCGACCGCTCTGGTGCCTACGCAGGCCGCTGGGTTGCCAAGCATGTCGTCGCATCTGGCGCCGCCGATCGCTGCGAAGTCCAGCTCGCCTACGCCATCGGCATGGCGCAGCCGATGAGCATTCTCGTCGAGACCTTCGGCACTGCCAAAGAAGATCCAGCCAAGATCGAAGCCGCCGTCCGGGCAATCTTCGACCTGCGTCCGGGAGCGATTGTTCGCGACCTCGACCTCTTGCGTCCGATCTACAAGGACTCGGCGGCGTACGGCCACTTCGGCCGCGAGCAGTTCCCGTGGGAGCAGCTCGGTCGCCTCGACGAGTTCAAGGCTGCTGTCGGAGCCTGATCGCGATGGCCCGTCACACTGTGCGAGGCACAGTGTGACCGGCCGCGTCGCTCGCGTCCTGCCCAACGTCACCGGGCTCGACAAAAGTTTCGACTACCTCATTCCTGACGACCTGCATGTTCCTGCGCGCTTCGGCCCGGTTCGGGTTGGAACCATTGTTCGAGTCGAACTGCACGGTCGCCGGATCGGCGGATGGATCAGCGACATCGTCGATCTCGACGATGCTGCCGTCGATCGAATATCGCTGAAGCCGATTGCAAAGGTCACGGGGCACGGCCCCGACGTCGAGTTGTTCGAGCTCGCCGAGTGGGCTTCGGTTCGCTGGGCTGCCCGACGATCTCGACCCTTTCTGGTTGCGGCGTCGCCGTCTCGGGCAATCACGTCCCTGCCACCTCAACGGCGCACGGCCCCGGTGCTCTCACCGTCGTCGCCAGCGACGACCAAACTGCTCGCCGTCGGCGGGGGAGTACTGCGGCTGCCGCCGCGGAGCGATGTTCTCCCCGCACTTCGCTCGGTCATTGCCTACGGGCCGACGCTCGTCGTGGTGCCGACGATCAGCGATGCACGAACATTGGCGGCGCGGGTCCGGCAACTGGGCGTATCTGTGGCATTGATGCCCGATGACTGGGCGGCCGCGATGGGTGGGGTCGACGTAGTGATTGGCCCGCGGTCCGCGGCATGGGCGCCGTGCCCCGACATGGCCTCAGCTGTCGTCATTGATGAGCATGACGAGGCCTTGCAGGAAGAACGAGCACCGACGTGGCACGCGCGCGACGTCCTGGTCGAACGATGCCGTCGAAGTGGCATTCCGCACCTGCTGATCTCGCCGGCGCCGTCGCTCACCGCTGTCGTGACGGCAGCAGGGGAGTCGGGCGTCGTCCACCCGCCGTTTACGCGCGAGCGGGCCGCCTGGCCGAAGGTCACCATCGTCGATCGAACGAATGAGGAGCCGTGGAAGAAGTCGCTCGTCACGTCGACGTTGATCGACCGGATACGGAACCCCGACCTCACGGTGGTCTGTATCAGCAATATCACCGGGCGAGCCCGTGTCTTGGCGTGCCGGTCGTGCGAGGCACTGATCCGCTGTGAAACCTGCGACGCCGCAGTTGGGCTGACATCCGACAACGTGCTGTCGTGTACCCGTTGCGGCAATGACCGGCCAGCTGTGTGTCAGGCGTGCGGAGGTTCGAACTTCGCAAATCTCCGCCCTGGCGTCAGCAGGTTGCGCGAAGAACTTGCAGCCGCAGCCGCCCGACAGGTCGCTGAGATCACTGGTGCCGACACCGAACCGCCTCCTGCAGTTGGTGTCTACGTTGGTACCGAAGCAGCGCTCTATCGCGTGCCATCTGCCGATGTGGTCGCGTTCCTTGAATTTGACTCCGAGATGCTCGCACCGCGGTTCCGGGCCGCCGAGCAGGCGCTCGCACTCATCATCCGGGCCGGCAGGTTGGCACCCGAGGTGCTGGTCCAGACCTTTATGCCCGACCATGCTGTGTTGCAAGCAGCGGCTGCAGGAAACCCTGACGAAGTGATCAAAGTCGAACGAGAACGGCGCGAGATGCTCGGCTTCCCGCCGTTCGGTGCGCTTGCCAGCATCACGGGGACCGGATCGTCGGAGATGGTGAGACAGCTCAAGTCAGACGTGCAAGTCGGTGGCGACGAGTCGAGTGGCTACGTCGTGCGAGCGGACGACTGGATGACGCTCGGTACGGCGCTCAATGCGACCGAGCGTCCGAAAGGCAGCCGCCTCCGTATCGAGATCGACCCACCGCGCATCTGATTAGGAGGCCACCTCAACCTGCCCGGCCATCCATGGGTGCGGCGTGCAGAAGTAGTCGAAGGTGCCAGCGACGTCGAATATGCGCTCGTACGTTTCGCCAGATTGGACCTCACCGGAATCAAAGTCACCATTGGGGCTGCCGATAGTTCCGTTACTGGTGCCGGATGTGATCGTGTGGAAGACGGAGTCGTTGTTGATCCAGGTGACGGTCGTGCCGACACTCACCTTGAGGAGTTGAGGTGCGTAGGCCGTGCTCGCATTTGCCGGGTCGTAGGCGCCGATGGGGATGAGAATGGTGTTGGGGTCGCCAGCGGCGGCGGGTGCTTCAGGCTCGTTGTCGGCGGCGGCAGACAACCCGTCGTCGCCGACGGAAATGATCGCGTTCTCCTCGCCGGTGATGACCACCTTGCCGATGCATCCCTTGTAGAAAGTTCGTACGAGTGCGTGGTCGACGAGAATGACGGTGCTCGGTACCTGACCGACGAGTTCGGTGACCGTCGCTCCGCCAGCAACGACGAGCGTGGACTGCGACCCGCGAATCGGTCGGTTTACCGGGTGCGTGGCAGCTTCGGGGTACACGACGTCCCAGTGCGAGCCAATCGGGTGGAAGCTAGACACCAGGTTGAGACCCTCGTTCACCATGTAGAAACGGGCACGTTCACCGACGTTCATCTGGAGCGAGTTGTCGTCGATAAGTGCGTCCGTTCGACCATTGAACGTCACATACGTCGGGTGTTCGAGTTCGAGCCGCTCAGAATCGAATTCGGCCAGGCCGTCCGAGTTTGGTTCGCCGAGATACCACTCGGACTGCATGATGGCCCACTCGTGGTCGACGTCGGGCAGCGGGGTTTCTGGGTCGACGATGAACATTCCATACATGCCGTGCACGATGTGTTGGGGGACATCGCCGAACGCGCAGTGATACATGAAGGCGCCGGGGTAGAGCAGACGGCAGTTGATCGTTGCCGACTCGCCCGGGGCGACGGTCGTGCCCTCGGCCCCACCTCCTTGGCCGGTGACCGCGTGGAAGTCGATGTTGTGGGGGTGGACGTTGCCGTCCAGGTTGTTCACCGTGATCCGGGCGAGGTCGCCGACGCGCGCTCGTAACGTCGGGCCGGGGCTGCCGCAGGTGGTGTTGTCGTCGCCGCCGATGCGAAAGCCCCACATGAGTGTGGACACATTGTTGGCAGGATCAACGAGACACTCGCCCTCAATGACATCAATGTTGAACTCGACGATGCGCTGTTCGCTCCGCAGGGCGCGCATCGGAACCAACGGCGCGTAGGCCATCCGTTCCTCTGAGTCGCCGGCTGATTGGAGGTCGTCGATGCGGGTCAGCGTTGGCAGGATCGAGCCCGCACGGTCGTCGAAGCTGGGCTCTATTGCCTGAGTTACCTCGACTCGATCCACCGCTCCGGTGGATCGATCAGTTGGATAGTCCTTGTCAAAGAATGCCGTGCCGGGCCCGTCGGGTCCGTCGGCGTCGCAGGCCGTGAGGCCGACAATGGCAGCGCCGCTGCCGATACTGGCAAGGAAGCCGCGTCGTCCCACGGTGTGGTCGGATGTGCCGGACCTTTGTTGGGCCATGACGGTGCTTCTCTCAGTTGTCGGGTATCACCACCTCACACCCGGCAGAACCGATCTGATAGGGCCGAAGGTCCTACGCCTCGTTATTGCGCGGCGTCGGCGATCGTGACGAACTTGAACGTCAGCGCTCCGGCGGTGGAGGAGACTCAGCCGACTTGGGACCGACGCTGAGGAGCCGGAACCCGGCCTTGGAAGTGATTCGCTCGGTCGGGTGCCCTGCGGACTGCAGCCAACGCTGCAGGGAGTCGGCACCCAGGTGCTTCTGGACCACGAGTGCGGCGAGGCCGTCGTTGTCGAGCCGGGCGAGCCAGTCGAGCAGGAGCGCGCGCATCGCTGTCTTGCCGATTCGTACTGGCGGGTTCGACCACAGCGTGGCAAACCGGATGTCGTTGGGAACGTCATCCGGTGCGACCGCGCGCAGGTTGGTGATGCCGTTTTGTTTGGCGTTACGGGTGCACAGGTGGCGAGCGCGGCTGTTTACATCGACGGCCCACACGGTGGCGTTGGGGGAGCGGCGTGCCATGGCCAGGGCGATCGGCCCGGCCCCAGCCCCAAGGTCGAGCAGGTGGCCCGTGGACGCGATCGGAAGCTCAGTTCGCAGCAGCAGACTCGTCCCGGTGTCGACGTGGCCGCGGCTGAACACGCCTCGATCGGTCTCCAACGTGAACGCTGTGTCCGGGAGCATGACGTCGATAGTCACCGGGTCGGACGGCACCGTCGGGTCGTCGTCGAAGTAGTGGGCGTCGGGGCCCGTCGAGCCGGCGCGTTCGGCTCCGGTCTGGGCGTCGGTATCGGGATCAGAGCTCACGGCCCGTAGCCTGGCAGGAATGTCGTACAAGATCAGGACATACGGCGATCCAGTGCTGAAAACCAAGGCCGCAGCGATCGAGAACGTCGACGGCAGGGTTATCCGCCTTGTCGACGAAATGTTCGACACGCTCGTCGATTCCGGCAACGGTCTGGCGCTCGCTGCACCCCAGGTGGGTGTGCAGAAGCAAGTGGTCGTTTGGGACTTTGGTGAAGATCCATTGGCGATCGTCAACCCCGAGATCATCGAATCCGATGGTGAGTGGCTGTTTGACGAAGGTTGTCTCTCGATTCCTGGGCTCTACGTCGAGATGCTGCGCCCCAAGCGGGTCTTGGTGCGCGGTGTCAGTCTCGACGGTGAGATCATTGAAATCGAAGCAGACGAGCTCGAAGCCCGGATGTTCCAACACGAGATCGACCATCTCAATGGCGTTCTCATGTTCGATCGCCTCGAAGGTGACCAGCGCAAGGAAGCCATGCGCGAGTACCGGCTTATGGAAGAACAAGCTGCCGCCGGCGTCCAGCAACGTCAGCCGCTCCGCAAGCGTCTCGGCTTCTCCTGAGCTGGTTGGACTGATGAAGATCGTCTACCTCGGAACGCCCGAGATGGCGGTTCCGCCGCTCCAGGCGCTGCATGCCGCAGGCCATGAAATCCTGCTCGTCGTCACCCGAGTCGATAAGAAGCGCGGGCGAGGTTCGGCGCTGTCGCCCAGCCCGGTCAAAGCTGCAGCACTCGAACTCGGCATCCCGGTCTCGCACGAACCTGATGACGTGCTTGGCGCAGTGGCCGACGGTGCAGCGCTGGGTGTCGTCGTTGCCTACGGACGCCTGATCAAGCCGCACATCCTCGACGAAATCCCGATGATCAATGCGCACTTCTCGCTGTTGCCGCGCTGGCGAGGTGCGGCTCCGGTGGAGCGGGCGC
>JBLIKS010000140.1:0-7336 GCA_047635555.1 Candidatus Azotimanducaceae bacterium | reverse complement strand
GTGATCGGGTCATGAATATTTCCAAACGACCACTTGGCGTCATCTCGCTGCTCGCTGCAGGGGCACTGCTTGTTACTGCGACAAGCGCACAAGCCGACACCATCACCGTGCAAAGTTTGCTGAGTGACGAACTCAAAGAGCAGCAGGTATTTGCCAGCACGTATGTCACCGCTGGCGCAGGTTCGACAATCAACGGCGGTGTCCTTGCTGGCACCTACGTGACCACGGGAGTGGGCACAACAATCCATGGCCGCACTGCAGCCGGTACCGCCACCACGTTCGGAGCAGGTTCAATAGTTGATGGCGCTGTCCAATCGGGGACTGCCACCACCCTCGGAGCAAGCGCAAATGTTTCTGGCAGCATTCGGTCTGGAACCGCAACCACCGTCGGCGCCGGGGCAATCGTCGAATCCGACGATGTTGAAGACGGAAGTCAGAATTCGACGGCGCCGTTGGTAGCGAACAGCCAGGGAGAGATTCTCAAGGCACAGAAATTCATGGGTCTGTTTGGTTCGGGTAAACAGCTCGTTCCCGGCGACATCGCTGCGGACACAACGTTCACTGCTGACACCTACGGAATCTCTGGCTTGCTGACGGTCGCTGCAAACACGACCATCACGCTCGATGCCCAGGGCCAAGACAGTGTGTTTCAATTCAATGTGAGTAACTACCTGACCTTCGGCGAGGGCGCAACGGTCCGAGTGATCAACACGACCGACGCGGCCGGCAACGCCGTCAGTGTGAGTGTCATCTGGAATGCAACTGGCGGCTACGTGACCGTGGGCGCCGGAGCAAATATCGTCGGTACCATTTTGGCCAAGGGACACGTCAGCACGGGCGCTCATTCGATGCTCAGTGGCCCCGGCACAACTTGCAGTGCCGGCGTGTATTCTGCAACTTCGTACATTTCGATCGGCGCAGTTGCCACAGTCGGAACCGGCAGCAGCTGTTCGGCCCCGACGGTCCCACCAATGTCTGCCATCGAAGTTCCCAAGCATTAAGCCGGCTGATGACGGGCAATCACTGCCGACGAAGCCTGAGCCTGGCCTGTTGGCCAACCGCTCTCAGGCCGCGGGCAGCCCAGCGTTCTTGTGGGCGTGATTCCGAGCATCGCGGAGGTAGTTCAGAACGAGCACGGTCAGCGCAATCCATTCCGCGAAGAACAGCCAGCGCTCACCAATCCAGCCGCCGACCGCCCATGCCAACAGCCCCAACGCGACGAAGGGCAGCAGGATCGCGCCGGCGCGACCGGCCTGCTGTTTGACCCGCGTCCACCTCGACAAGAGGATCCAGCCGGGCAGAATCGGTGCCATCAGCATCCACTTCCGTGGCGACCAGTTTGGAACATCGCCGTCACGCACGGCTTCAAGAAATGCACCGACAACGAAGAATGCGCCGGCAAAAACAAAGTGGAGTGGCCGCGTTCTGCCGACGTGGTCAAACACGATCACGCCCAGCAGGTACGCGCCCATCACGACGTGGATGCGGTGGCCCGCATAGATCCAGCCGTTGACGACAAACAGCATCACCGCAATTGTCAGCGGGATGAAGAAGGCACCCGCTGTGAGCACATCGTGGTAGCTGCTGATGCTGTCTCGCGGCGCCACGAGTTCGACTCGGTCGACCATCTCGGTGATCCACATGATCGCCGGAGCAGACACGCACGCTGCAACAGCTGTGACGTCGAGCGACTGGTACTCCCAGTCGGGGTCGCTATTCAGAAATGCGCTGGTTTCCATCGTCTCTCCCAGGTTCGACCTCCACGAAGTCTTCCACGATCGATCGAGCCACCGGACCGAACGACGGCGCTGACCCGACGGATCGCTGCCCGCACCGCCATGCGCGTAGGTTCGCGACATGACCGAACGCATGCCTGCTCTTGCCCTCGTCGCCGTTCCCGGCCGACGCGCCCAGACCGTCGAGTTGGCAGTCGAAATCGAACAGCGCGGTTTCTCCGGGATCTATGGCCCAAGCTTTGGCGACGCGATGGGGCTGTGCCTGTCGATCGCGCACGCCACGAACACGATCCAGTTCGGTACATCAATCCAGCCGATCTATCTGCAGCATCCGGTCGCGCTTGCAACGACGGCGAGCTACCTGCACGAGATCGCAGGTGGTCGGTTCCGGCTCGGCGTCGGTGTCACCCACGGCCCGGTGATCAAGCAGTTGCAGGTCGAGACCGGCAAGCCACTCAGCGACATGCGCAACTACGTCGCCACGATGCGCAACGCCGCCGAGCGCATGGGCGCACTGCCCGACATCGTGCTTGCCACACTGCGCGACAAGATGGTCGGGCTGTCGGTCGAGGTTGGCGATGGCGCAGTGTGGGCCAACGCCTCGCGCAGCCGGATGGAGCACTCACTGGGGCTCGTTCCCGACGATCGCCGCGCCGAAGGATTCTGGATCGGCAACATGATTCCGACCGTGATCGATGACGACATCGAGGCGGCGCGGGCCCGCAACCGCAAGACGCTGCAGGGGTATGTTGCGCTCCCGAACTACCGCAACTATTGGATCGACGCAGGCTACGAAGAAGAGATGTCCGCCGTTTCGGTTGCCATCGAAGCCCACGACACAGACGGTGTGGTGGCGGCGATGAGTGATCGATGGCTCGACGACTGCACGCTCTCTGGTTCTGCCAGCCGGGTCCGCGACGGCGTCGAAGCATGGTTCGACGCGGGTGTCACGTCACCGATCCTCGTTCCGTCATCGACCAGCGGCGGCCAGAACAAGGCGTTCTCCGAACTCTTCGACACGTTCAGCAGTTGACGCCAAGCGATACTCAACAATCGGGATGACATTGGAAGCATCCGGGGTTATACCTGGCATGAAGTTGCCCTGGAAGTCCGCACCGAAATCTGACAATGCCGAGCTCCGCGAGCGGCTGAGTGCAGAGCAATATCGGGTCACGCAGAAGGGCGGCACCGAGCGGCCCTTCAGCGGCCGCTACCACGACACGAAAGACGACGGTACGTATCGGTGCATCGTCTGTGCTACCGAGTTGTTTGATAGCGACACCAAGTTCGACTCCGGCACCGGCTGGCCGTCGTTCACCGACGCGATCGACGCAAGCAGTGTGTCACTGCACAAGGACCGCAAATTCGGCATCCTGCGGACTGAGGCGCGCTGCGCCAGCTGCGATGCCCATCTCGGCCACGTGTTTCCCGACGGGCCTGGCCCGAGCGGCGAACGCTTTTGCATGAACTCGGCATCGTTGCAGCTCGACTCACGTTTGGGAGCGATAGCCGCGCCGGATCACTGTCTCGATTCCTGACCCGGCAGGTCCGAGCCGTCTCCGCAATCGGCCAATGGTCACTTCGACAACATGCTCGCTCGTTTCTCGGTTGCCCCAGATGGAACGCAGGAGTGATTGCTTCGAAAAGACGACGCCTGGGCGGGTGAGTAACGCATCGAGGAGTTGCCGTTCCCGGCCGACCAGCACAACGGGTTCAGCATCGCCGATCACTACCGAACCTTCGGCCAACTCGACCCGGCAGCCGCCGAGGAATATTGTCCGCTGAGCGTTTGGCGATGTCATGCCAACGACTCTGCTCCGTCAGTGTTTCGACCAGGTCACGTCGGCGTCACAGGTGCGGCGTTTGTTCTTGGCCATGCGGCTCAACGGCGCACGACCTGGTCATCTCAATCACCTGACAGGCAGTCGCCATGAAGACGTCACGTTGAGGAAACACGTCCTTTACTTGGCTGCGCGAACATTTCGAGATGATCGTGCCCCACCCCTCATGCGTTGTCGTCGCGCTGGGCCACCCAAGCCTCACCAACTGTCTCGCCGAATTCGCCAACCAGCTGCGTGGAGAACGGCGGTACTTTGGCCGCTCGGCTGCGCCGAAGCCTTCTCGATCGATGATCGAACGCCTGATGACTCTCGGTTCGGTGAACTTCGGCGTCATGTCTCATGGCCAACTCATTGCGATGGCTCGTGTCGACGACTCCTCAGAACTCGACATCGCCGTCCTCGCCGACTGGCGCGGACACGGCATCGGGTCGTTGCTGTTGCGTCACACGATCGAGCGGGCCGAGTTTGTCGGGCACGAACGCATCGTTCTGCACTCAAGCCGACGAAGCCGTCCGGTCGCTGCGATCGGCCAACGCTCTGACGCCACGGCCGTCGACTACGGCGATGGTCGCGTCGACATCATCTTTGCTCGGCAACACCGACTCGGGCTTGCCTGATCCAGGCTCAGGCGTCTGAGCGCGGCGTCGGTGTGAAGCGCACATTGAGGTGCTTGACACCGGTAACCAGCGGGATGCCTGCGACGTCGAGCGGAACCGCGTCGCCAACAACTTCGATGTCGGGCAACCGGGTGAACAGGTCGCGGAAGACCACCGCCAGCTCGCGGCGAGCGAGGTTCGCACCCAGGCAAAAGTGCGGCCCAGGGCCACCGAAACCGAGGTGCGGGTTCGGGCTGCGCAGCACGTCGAAGCGTTCGGGGTCGGCAAACGCCTTCGGGTCACGGTTGCCGGCGCCATAGAGCATGACGAGCTTGTCGCCCTCGACGAAATCATGGCCAGACATCGTGAGATCGCGCGTGACGGTACGACGCATGAACGTAACCGGCGAGGAGTAGCGAACGATCTCTTCAACCGCAGTCGGGGTGACCCCGGCAATGTCGTTCTGCCAGATCGCGCGCTGCTCAGGGTGCTGCGCCAAGAGGTTCATCCCGTGGCTGATTGCGGTGCGCGTCGTATCGTTGCCCGCGACGGCGAGGAGGATAAAGAACGGGGCGACCTCTTCGGGGGCGAGCATCTCGCCGTCGAGGTCGTTGTGGACCAGCTTCGAGGTGAGGTCGTTGGTGGGGTTCTTGCGCCGCTCCTCAGCCAACCCGTTCATCAGTTCGGTGAGCTGGATTCCGGCACCGAAGATGGCCATCATCGGGTCGCCGTCGCCGATGAACTCGGGGTCGCCACCGCTGAGGATCACGTTCGTCGCGTTGAGCACGGTGTCGAACTCGCTGCGCGGGATACCCATCATGTCGCAGATAACAAGCAGCGGGAACGGCTGCGAGAGCGCCTGCACAAGATCAACCTCGCCTTTTTCGCAGAACCCGTCAATGACCTCGCGCGAGATGGTCTCGACCGAATCAAGCACGGTGGCGAGGTCGGTTGGTGTGAATGTCTTCGCGACGATCGCACGCTGACGTTGGTGACGCGGGTTGTCCATGTTGATGAACGAGCCGAAAAACTCGAGCGCCTCGGGCGGCAAGTCAACAACCGAGATGGCGCCTTGGGCTGAACTGAAATCCTTCGCGTTCTTGCTGATCTGAACGATCTCGTCGAACCGGGTGACAGCGAAGAACTCCTCTTCCATACCCGTCATGTCGTTCACGAACTGGACCTTGCTGAATGGCCCTGATTCGCGGATCGCAATCATCTCGCGCATCCGGTCGTTGAGCGGCTGCGTCCAGAAGGACGGTTCGATCAAGCGCGAAGTCATCGGCGAATCGTAGAACGCCGGCGTCCGCCAGCCGCGTTCGGTGGCGACCTGATGGCAAGCGTCACAACCCGCTCAACCGGACGGACCTGGCGAATGTGCAAGCTGATTGATTCACCACGAGCAATCCGCAGATCGAATCCTCAGAGCGAGTCGGCGAAGCCCTTGATGTCGCGGATCGTGGCGTGCCACACGTCGGGCATGGCATCGAGGAACAGGCAGTCGCCAGCGTGGCAGGTGCCGTTGACTGTGCGGCTGACGGCACTCACCCCCGCGTCGAGCAGCTTGCGGTAGTAGACGAGCCCCTCGTCGCGCAGCGGGTCGAGCTGGTTGACCGAGATGACGTGCGGTGGAAGCCCTTCGAGGTCTGAGCTCTCGGCGTGCATCGGCCACGCCAGCGGGTTGGTGTCATCGGCGCCGTCGGGGCTGTAGGTCTTGGCGAGCGCCCCCATGTTCTCGATATTCAAGAAGTAGTTGTCGTTTTCGAAGAGCGAGGCCAGCTCGGCGATTGGCTCGGCGTAGGCATTTGAGATGTATGGGCACTGCGCGTAGACGCCAGCGATGTCGCTGATCCAGCCATCCTGCTTCGCCTTCAGTGCGGTGGCAATCGACAGGTTCCCACCGCCCGACTCGCCCGACATGACGACCTGTGAGACGCCGAGCTCATCACGGTTGGCAATGACCCACTGTGCAGCGCTGGCACAGTCGTTGAGGCCAGCCGGGAACGGGTGCGGCCCGAGCTCTCCGGCAGCGTTGCGGAACTCGACGCCGACGACGACCATTCCGGTGGCAGCGAGGTCGTCGCGCCAACGGCCGTAGTTGGGATTGGAGGCTTTCAGGATCGCCATGCCGCCGCCATGCGTGTGGACGATGCACGGCAGCGGCCCGTCGACGCCATCGGGCCGGTGGATGTACAGGTTGATCTCGTTGCCATCGACGCCGGTGATTACTTCGGTGCACGAGCTGATCCCGGTAGTCGGCGGCGTGTTGGAAACAACGAAGTCTCCGAGGGCGTTAAAGCCGGCCTCGGCCTCCATGCAGTAAGCAAGCAATTCCTCGATGGAATTGGCGGCCGTGACAGGCGACGGCGGCGGAGCCACGTCCATCCCGAGCATCGCCATCGCGGCGATCATCCGCGGATCAGCGCGGGGATCATCCTTAATATCGAGGCTCGGATTTCCGAGTCGGCCAGGAAGGTTCGGTGAAATAGACATGCACGCCTCTCGATCGTTGAGAGGCGAGCTTCGCATCCAGCAACCAGGTACGACGACTCGGGTCGCCGACTCAGTGGCTACGGTCGAGAGCTACATCATTCCAAGTTCAAGGCGGGCAACGGTCGAGAGGCGCGAGGCGTCCCACGGCGGGTCGAAGACCAGCGATACGTCAACCGTTTTGACATCGTTGATTGCAGCAACCGCGTCGCGAAGGTCGAGGCGCAGGATGTCGCCCATGCCGCAGAACGGTGCCGTGACCGACATGTCGATGTCGACGTGCCAGCCCCCGTCATCGAGTTCTTCGGCGTCGACGCGATACACCAAACCAAGCTCGACAATGTCGACCGGGATCTCCGGGTCGAAGACGGTCGCGGCCGCTTCCCATACACGGTCGATACTGAACGGCCCGGCGCTTGCAACGGCCTCGACGTCCGGAGCAGCAATGAACCCGAAATCGATCGAATCTTGACGACTCAGACGAGCCATTTCACCGGCGCTGGTGGTGACCGTGGCGGTCGCCCCGAGTGCCTGCAGCAACGTCACCCGATCACCCGCTGGAAGCGTGATTGCCTGACCGGCCGGCACGATGGTGGCGTCGACTGCGCGAGGCAGCGTGAAGCCTTTGGTCTTGCCGACGCTGACGGTCTGATCAGGCATCATCGTGTCCGAG
>JBLIKS010000139.1:0-7349 GCA_047635555.1 Candidatus Azotimanducaceae bacterium | reverse complement strand
ATGCACTACGAACAGTCCAGCGGCACACCAGAACCCCACGGCCGCTGCAGGCTGCACGTTCTGCCCGACACCAGACCACGACGCAACCTCTGCCTGATCACCCGATCGGGCAGCAAGCCAACTGAGTAGAAGAAAACCGAGGAAGCCGGTGAGCAGACCAATGCCCCATCGGCCGGTGACGAAGCCAGCGACACCGACGGCTGCGATCCCAGCAAGAAATGCGGTGAAGCCCAACCCGACAAATCGATGAACGCTGAAGCCGAGCGCGTCGCCCCAGGTGGCACCATTCTGCGGAGCGCTGCCGCCGCCGACCATCACCAGGATGGCCATCGACCCAAAGACGGCAACGGGTGTCCAGGCTTCAGGCGAGTATCCGCCCCAGCCGCGTGCTGAGACCACCACTGCAATGACCCCAGAGACCGCAGCAGCAACGACTGCGGCAGCCCCGCCACCCCACTCGACTCCTCCACCGAAGTCGCCCAGTATGACCGAAAAGATCAGGCCGAACACGACGGCGGCACCCAGTGCCAGTGACAACAGCGCCACAACTCCTGATGCCAGACCTGATGCGACCGGGCTGGTTCGCCCGACCATGGCGACGCCAATCAAGATCGCCATCAGCATCAAGGGCGGCACAATCTGCCCGCCGTCGACTTCGAGTGTCGATTGCGACTCCGCATAGATCGGGAGTGCCAGGATGCCGAGCAGGCACACGCCGAATCCGATCAACTACGCGATGGCAACGTTCTGCCTCTCGTTGATGTCATTCACCACGACTCGCACCTCATCGCTCTCTTGTCCTCATGACGCCGATCTGTATCGCCGCCCTTGCTCTGCAATGTTGCCCCGTTGAAGTAACCGAAATGTCACTGGCTCGATGCGGCCCAGGAAAATCAAACATCGGACCACGTCACAATCGGTGTCCACCAGTAGTAGAAACACGGGGATGACCGCCGCCTACAGGATTCGCGTACTCGGTCCCGTAGGGGGTGAATCGACCACACCAGAAAAACGACGCCTGAGTCCCGCGAGTAAGCAACTCCTTGCATTTCTCGTTGCGGTGGGGCCGCGCGGTATTTCGCCGGCCGAGATCGCCCGCGAACGCGGTCACACCCAGCCTCCCGCCGAGCAGGCGGTTCGGATGGCAATGGTTCGTCTCCGACGCCAGCTCGGTGACGACGTGTTTCCGCGCGCCGACGACGGTGTCTACCATTTGGCGTTGCGACCAGAAGAGGTCGACGTATGGCACCTGCAGCACTTGGTAGGCAGCCCGATACAAGACGTGGGCGCGGACCAAATCCGGCATCTGCTGCGTCCGGCGATCCCCTACGAAGACGTGCCCTCCTCGGCGCTGCTCGAAGATTCGGAACTGATCGTTCGGCAACGACAGATCGACTTGTTGATCAAGGTCGCACAAGCCGATTCTGGAATGATCTCAGGAGAGATTCTTGATGGCTTGATCCTTCACGTCCAGAACGATCCACTGAACGAGGCGCTTATTGCTGCCACCGTTTCAGTGTTCGCCAACGCGGGCCGCCGAGTCGACGCCCTGCGGCTTCTTCGAACAGGGCGCCGGGCATTCATGGAAGTGGGCTTAGAACTCGACCCAGACCTCATCGCATTCGAGCGACAATTGCTCGCCGATTCAACCGTCCACAGCGACAGTGAGGCGGGTACGAAACCAGCGGCTGCCACACTGCCTGCACAGCTCCAGGCGCGACTGGACGGTCCGTACGTTGGCGACGGCCATGCGCTGTCCAGCGTCCTGGCCACGCTCGAGGCTTCACCGCCGGGCGTTATCACGATATTCCTGAGGGGTCTTGCTGGGTCAGGCAAAACACGACTCAGTGCGGAAGTCGCCGGTCATGCCAATGGCCTCGGGTGGTCCGTCGTATTTCTCGCCCCATCGATGCGCGAGACCCGCACGCCGTTCGGACCGCTCATCGCTGCGATGCCCCACTTGGGGGTGCTCTTGACGCGTGCTCAAGAAGCCGGGCTCGATGCCGACTCGACGCGAGTCTCGATGTGGACCGCGGCGCGTTCCGGCTTCGACGAAATCGGGCAGTCTCGTCCGCTGCTCCTTGTCGTCGACGACGGTCAGTGGCTCGACGACTCGACCCTCGAATTCTTGAGCCACCTCCTGACGGGGCGATCTGCCGGCCCGTTCGTGGTCTTGGTCAACGGTCGCGACGACGTCAACGAGTCCGGCCTCTGGCAATCGTTCTCACAGCAACTCGCAGCGCTGTCCGCTCGAACGATCGAGCTCGGGCCGCTGGATGCCTCTGGAATTCGATCCCTTGTCAACCTGCTCCGACCGAACATGAACGGCGCGTTACTCAGCGCAGCTGCCAGCGAAATCTTCGAACGATCAGCTGGCCTTCCCGGTGTCGCGATCCCGCTTCTCGCCGCTCTGCCACCGAACTCAGCAGTGTTGCCACCTTCACGAGACCTCTCAGGCGGCCTACCGCTGGCGGCTGCCATCGAGACGCTGACACGAATCGCGCGCCAAGTCGGCATCGCGGCCGCCGTCGTTGGACCCGTCTTTCGGTTTGACGACATTCGTCAGATGCTCCCGCTCACAGACAACGAATTGCTCGCTGCTCTCGACGAACTCATCGAGCGTCAACTGATCGACGATGTCTCGATCGTCGAGTTTGAAGTCGTACACGCTGTCGTGGAGGCTGCACTTCTCGAGATCGTGCCGCGACAGGAACTCGCCGAATTGCATTGCCGAGCAGCAGAGCTTCCGAACGTCGACGTGCACCGGCGGGCCGATCACCTTGCTGCAGCGCTGCCAATGATCCCCGTCGCCGAAGCAGTCGAGTCGCTCCTCGAATCGGCACGTCAGCGGCTCCACGACGGCGCATCGCGCGAGAGCATCAGACGGTTCTCGACCGCTGCGCAACTCACACAAACGCCGCTCAGCCCGACCGACCTGGGCGGCTGGGCCCGAGCGCTCGACCTGTGCGGCATGCACGACGACGCCCGTCTCCGCCGCCAGCAGGGATTCGACTTCGCAGCCTCCGACGATCATTGGGCCGACGCTTTCAGCATCGCTGTCAGCGGGCTTCCCGAAGCCGAGCAGCTCGACGGGGATCAAGCCCTCACCGACAACCTGCTCCGAATCGACATTGCACGACTGGACCCAACCGAGGCCGCACGGCATGCAACGATCGCCGCACGGCAACTGTCGATCGTCGGCGACGACGAACGGGCGCGATTCTTCGCGAAGCGGGCTGTTGAACTCGCATCGACACCAGCTGAGCTAGCGGATGCACACCTCTCGATGCGTCTGTCGATGTCAGGTGTGGCCACAGCGCAGGATTGTCTCGCGGTGAGTCAGACCGCTGCACATCATGTCGACAGCGTGTCGGCGGTGATGGCCGGGGACTGCCTGCTCAATCTGTGTCTTGACGAGTACGGCGTCGGCGACGTCACGGCATCGCTCGCCACGCTGCAACGACTCAAGCGGATCAGTGAGTTGAGCGCTGTCCGAGTCTGGCATTCGACGCTGATGGAAGCAATGCTCCACACCGATGCTGGCCGGGCGCAGGATGCGCAGACGGTTCGCGCACGCGCTCACCGCTTCGCATCTGACGCCGGACTGGGAGAGGCAGACAATGCGTTGCTCGCTGCGACATTCGTTGACCTCTGGCTCAGCGGGTCTTCTGCTGCGCTCGCTGGCGAGGTCGATGGCGGGGTGCTGGACCCCAGCCATCGTGGGATCACGATGGCCGGGGCCGCCGCTGCGCTGTGGGATGCCGGCGAACGCGATCGAGCGGCAGAGCTCGCTCGCTCGGCTGCCACCTTCGCGTTTGCGGGTGCCCGCCCGCAGCGGCTCTGCATGCTGGCCGTGATCTGCCAGCCGCTGATCCATGCAAACGATCGGGCAACGTTGGCAGCTGCAGACTCCGCATTCGAAGCTGCCGGAGAGTCGATGCTCGTGCTCGGTGCAGGTGCCGCCAGTTTCGGCCCGGTCGCCCGCTACCGGGCACGACTCGCCCAGGATCCGATGGAACGCGAGAAGTTTCTGCACGCATCGCTCTCGCTTGCTGAGCGCAGCGGCGCACTGCTGTGGAGAGCAATTGCGCGCCGCGATCTGGTGGGTGCTGGCCATACGGAGTTCGGCGATGAACTCACCGCACTCGTCGCTGGCAGCGAGCTGATGCATCTGGATCAGCGTTCGGCTTGAGGTACCCCGACCTCGTCTGCTTGGGCAAACAAGTATCGATCGAGAAATGAGAACCTGGCGAACCACAGAGCTGCGTAGGTGAGAAGTGGGGCAACAATGAGGACCGGTCGACTTCCACCCGAACTCTCGAGCAACCACAGCACACCGGATGCCAGGGTGACGCTGGCCGCGGTCCACAGCCAGTACAAGCCGACTTCCGATGCCGTCGACACGGTGTCGTCGGCTGGCCAGACCCAACGGCGATACGCGACATACGTGGGGACCGTGATGCACGCAGCGGCCACGAGGTTGGCTGCGACGGCGGGCAGTTGAACCACCGTCAGCAGGAAGGTGAACAGTACGAAATTCGTCGGTGTGGCGATCAGCGTGACGATCGTGTATCGGCTGAATTTTCGGTGTGTCGCGTGCGGCGAAATCTGGTTTGGGTGCGTCATGAGGCTCACCTCCTTTCAACTAGCGATCACCAGTGGGTGACCGAGTGACTCGGTGTCCACGTAGTCGACGATCACCGTCGTCTGTCCGTTGTCGACCACGACCTTGTGGTCGAACCGGATGGCCGCCCAGAGGTCGTACGGCATGATCAGCGCTCGCGTGACCTGAGGGTGCTGCTTCGATGCTGGATCGGGCGGGTTCGACCCCACGTCGGTCAGCCAGGGGGCCATGATCCAAGGGGATGTACGGGGCCGGACCGGCCATGACAGCTGTGGGCGGCAGCGATCGCACGCAGCGCTGAGGCAGTCAAACAGGAACCCTGAACAAGTCACATCGCTCGACTCCGATCGATCGAGGAGCCAGCATGCTGCGTTCGAATACGTTGCCTCGCGTCGGTCGAGTTCAGAGGTTGCTGCCTCGACCACCTGACGGAGACACGCAGGGTGCATCCGCGGCCGGAGGTACGCAATGAACCGATAGGCGGCGACGAAATCTTCGAGCGTCCGACTGAAGCACCCTCCCGGTCCAACCTCGATGACTGCGAGTCGGCCATCGACTCTCGCAATGATGCCGCAGTGACTCAGGTAGTCGCCGCTTACATTCATGACACGTTGCATCCGCGACAGGCGATTGCCGAAGATGATGTCGCCTTCCTCGGGTGCCCAGGAGGTCCCTCGCTCCGGGAACCAACGACTGCGGAGTCGTGTGACGGCTCGGTCGACGTCTGTGGCGTGCACCCGCGGCTACCAGTGGGGTCGTCCACCAGGTTTGCGGCGTGCAAGCTCATGCCGACAACGGTAAGGATCTCGACCGCCCTGCAAAATGGGCAAGACTGCCCTGGGCAGTGCTGCCCATCGACAGGCGAAATCGCCCTGTCACCACAGGGATGCAGCGCGGTGACAAGGTGGTGACATAGAGAGGCAACGCTGCGTTCATGGCATCCATCTCGCGCTCCCCAGCCTCGACTCAACTTTCGCTGGAGACGTCGAGACAGTCTTCCCACGTGGACGAACACGAGCTGCGGGCGCGCTGGTTGCACGATGTCGTCCTCAGCGAGGTGCGCCTCGCGCTCTTGCGACTCGACGAGCGTGGTTCGTCCGTCGAGGCTGCCCGGCGAGAACTCGTCGACCTGGATCATCGGCTCCGCGTTGGGCAACTCAGCGAGACGATGCTGAGCGGCGGTGCGACGATCGGCGAAATCGTGCAGGTCTATGTTCGACGCATGCAAGGGCTCGGGGTGTCACTGGCACACGTGACCCACGGGGCCATCAACACGGTGCACCTCGAATCGTGCGACGCCTTGAACCTGCAACACGCCCTCTCGGTGCTGACCTCGAACTCCGTCAATGCCGGTGCCTCGATGGTCGGTATCGGTCTGACCCAGGACGGATCGTTCGTCACAGTCGAAATCGTTGACGACGCCGGCGGGTTCGACCTGGGCAACATTGCGAGCGGCCGTGCGCTTTCCAATCTGACAAGTCGCGCCGAGTACCGCTGCTTGCGGCACCGCCCCGTGCCCCGCGGCTCCGCAGTTGCAGTCGACGTGTTGATCAGTCCTGCTTGCGCCGATGCGACCGGTGGACGTTGAGTTCCATACTCCTCGTCGACGACGCTGCCGCTCTCGGCGAACTCTTCGCGAGAGCACTCACCGAGAGCGGGGGTCATGAGGTGCACTTCGTGGCAGCCGTCTCCGAAGTCGGCTCCGCTTTGGCGCACGGTCCATTCGACTTGGCGATCGTCGACCTCTCGTTTCCTCAGGAAAACGCCACCGGCATCGACGCTCTGGCGGAAATCCACCGGCTCCACCCGAACACGGTGCTCGCGATTTCGACCCAGGGCGATCGGTGGGTGGCAGACATTCTGCGCGATGCCGTCGAACTTCTTCCGATCTCGACGGTCTTGTCGAAGTCCGCACCGCTCGATTTCCAGCTTGGAATGATCGAGAGCCTGTTGCGCGGAGTTGTGCCGCCATTCGACCCCGCCATCAGGGTGATGTTGGGTGCCGAACGCCACCCGCTGCGCACACCAGACCGCTTCGTCGAACTCTTCCCGCACCAGGGCCACCAGAAGCTCTGGCAGGCCCTCGTCGCTGCCGACCACGAGGTGACGTATCAGGACGTCGTCGACAAGACCGGCTTGAAGTTGAACACGATCAAGAACTACCGAGCCCAGCTTCTTCCAGAACTACGTGTACACGGCCTCCGCGATCCGAGCCTGCGCGACATGCAGCAGTTCGCCTGGCGATGCCGAGCTTTCCTCGAGCCGTTCTTTTACTGAACCGAAGGGCGATAGTGCGTCTCAACGATACTTCCACGGCATGCCTCAAGCGCTGAGCTCGTGCCGGGGGACAACGGCTACGGTGTGCTTCGAGAGCTCATCGGAGCGAACTCGCCTCCCGGCGGTCGATACGGCACTGTTGCGTTGGTTGATTGAGGTCGCGGTTCGTCATGTTCGACGGTCGGTGTTCGGTCAGATCGCTGCGGCGAGTTCATCGAAAACTGCCGCCACACGTAGACGCTCGTGGCGCGCTTCGACACCGAGTTTGTAGCGACCGCGTCGCAGGTTCTGGATAAACGCGTGTCCGCGGATCACCACACTCGCGGTCCGGTCGGTTCGTAGACCGCGCATCGGTCGGAGTCTTGCCTTGAGTGGTCCGTGATCGCACTCGATGCGGTTGTTCGCGTGTTTCGTCGTGTCGTGGAGCGCTCCCGGGACGACGTCGTCG
>JBLIKS010000138.1:0-7357 GCA_047635555.1 Candidatus Azotimanducaceae bacterium | reverse complement strand
TGATGACCTTGTCGGCGTTGATGATGATGACGTGGTCGCCGGTGTCGATGTGCTGGGCGAAGATCGGCTTGTGCTTACCGCGCAGGAGCCGGGCGACTTCGGTGGCCATGCGTCCGAGGACCATGTTCTCCGCGTCGACGACATGCCAGTCGCGGGTGATTTCGCTTGCTTTCGGTGTGTATGTGGCCATGGCCGTTTGCTCGTCTCGATTCGAAGTGGATCCGACTGCAGGTGCAGCATCCAAGGGCAGACCGCTCAAGCGATCTGGTCCACGGAACCGTGCAATGATACGGCGCGCGTTCGGGGGAGCCAACGTCTGCGCGTCACACACGCACACGCGCGGCGAGGACATCGCCAATCCACTCCAGCACCCGATCAGCCATCGCGGCCGACGAGTACTCTTCGTCGACTCGTTGCCGACATGCGGCACGGTCGATTTCGCCGATTCGGGCGACCGCCTCGACGAGCGCATCGATGTCGCCAGGAGGAACCAGGAAACCGGTGACACCGTCGTCGACGATCTCGGCCGGACCGCCCCGGTCGTACGCGATCACCGGAACGCCAACCGCCATTGCCTCGATCGCCACGTTGCCGAATGCCTCGATCCACTTCGGTGTCATCAGCAGCGCTGCGCAGCAACTCAGCTGCGCTTGCAGGTCGTCGGTTGGCAGGAACCCCTGATAATCGAGGGTCGCCCCTGGGTGATCGGCCTGAATTCGACGCCAGTACTCCTTGTCTTGGAGTATCCCCCAGACGAGCACACGCCGGCCGGTCCGAGCGGACAGCTCGGCAACATCTTCCAGGCCCTTCTCCGGCGAAATCCGACCGACGAAGCCGAGCGGAGCGTCGTCAGCCGCAGTCAACTGAACGTCGTAGCGCTCAGTCACGATTCCGTTGCCGACAACTCGGAAGATGCTCGGGTCTGGAAATGTCACAGCCTGAGCCGCGCTGTGGACTGCCAGACGACCGGGGCGCAGCCGCTCGACCTCCGTGATCACGTGGTCCATCGCATCGCTCAGCGAACCCATCGACACCACGTGGAGCACCGGGACATCGAAGAACTGCGTCAGGTGAAAAGGCAACCAGTCGTAGGCGAGGTTGATGATCACATCGGCCTCGTCTTGGAGACTCCCGATGTGTGACCACATTGCTGCAAGTACCGAGCCTGCTGGGAGCTCTGTCGAGGCCTCGCGACCGAGTCCCTGGGCGCTGATCTGTAACGCACCATCAATCTGATGGACTCGCTCGCCAACGTGCAGCGAGTTCGCTGGCGCCACCACTTCGACATGGTGTCCCCGTAAGCCGAGGCCGTACACGAGATTGTGCAATGTCAGCTCGACGCCCCCACCGACACCTGAGCCGAGCGCGCCGACCGGTGTCGATGCGATGAGGACACGTAAACGATCCATGTCGTGGTCAACGGCCAGGTGCCCTGACATATTCCGCCACGTCCTCGCAAAACTGGGTCGAGGCGTTGAGGCGGCCCTGGTAAATCTGATGCATTGCAGGCGTCAAGGAGTATATATTGACGTGAGATTGCCATGAACTCCGACCCTTCGAACAAATCCGCATCCAGGCAGTACCCATCAGGCCGGTCTCGGCACCTGGCGAATCCCGCCGACGCACCATCCTTTGCGTCGATCCCGTCCATCGACGAGCTTGGCGATCCAGTTCTCGCAATCAACACATCGGGAGTGTTGCGCTACGCGAACGAGCGAGTGACTGAAGTTCTCGGTTGGGATTCAGTCGCAGTGGTTGGGGAATCGGTGCTCCCCCTCGTCCATCCCGATGATCTCAATCTGGTCGCTGCGTCGATGGAAACTGTGACCGGCAAGAACTATGGCCAGCTGCTCCGTATCCGGGCACGCCATGGTCGCGGCACATGGGTCAACCTCGAGTTGCGCGCTGCCATGCAGAAGTCCACGGACACCTCGGACGGCGAAGACCTCATCGTCATTATCGCTCGCGACACGACTGATCGTCACCAGCTCGACTTCGACCAGGGTGATGTCGACATACTCCGGTCCGTCATGGACAACATGCAAGGGATGGTCACACTGCTCTCAGGAGACGGGCAAGTCCGTTCGATCAACCGTGCGGTCACGCGCATGCTCGGCCATGATCCGGAACTGATCCAGACCGAGCCTTTCATCTCGTACCTCCACCCGGACGATCGGGACCGTGTCCTCGAACGGGTTCACGCAATCCCCGCGAACGCCTCGGCCGACTTCGAAGCGCGACTGCGTTCCAGCGACGGCGGCCATCACGTCTGCGAGCTCAGCGTGAACAATTTGCTCGACGATCCAGTCGTCAAGGGCTACATCGTCAGTGGACGAATCGCTTCGGCCCTCGTCGACGCTCGCGAACGAGTCGACTTCCTTGCATTGCACGACAACCGCACGGGCCTCCTCAACCGAGATGGCTTCTTGCAGGCGGCCCGCGCCATGATGGCTGACGGGGGCGGCCTCGGCATTTTGGTGATCGATATTGTCAATTTCCGCTCAATCAACGAGCTGTACGGCGAGCCGGTCGGCGACGCAGTCATTTCCGCCGTGGCCCAACGAATTGAAAACGTTCGCTGGCCCGGCCTGATCACCGCCCGCCTCGGCGGCGACGAGTTCGTCATGGCCATCCGCTCCTCGAACAACGCAGCCATCGAGATGTTGCGCGAACGGGTCGGGCTCGATGTTGGCCAATCGGTCATCCTCGAAGACCACGAGGTCAACTTTGCGATTCGGACCGCCACGGCATTCGATCCGACACCGAGAGCACTCGATTCCCTGCTCGTAAGCGCTTCGAACAAGTTGATGTCGATCAAGCGAAACACCCATTCCGAATCCGGCGGTATCTCATTTGATGCGATCAACGAGCGTCGGGTACAGCTCGATCAACTCCGTGCATCTCTCAACAGCGGCGAGATTCAACCGTTCTTCCAACCCATTGTCGACGTGCGGGGAACGGTCACGGCAGTCGAGGCGCTCGTCCGATGGGTCCACCCCATCCGCGGCGTGCTCGGCGTCGGCGAAATTCTGCCACTCGCACAGATGGCCGGGCTCGCCGAAGCAGTCGACGACTGCGTGCTCGAAATGGCGCTCCAGTTCGCACATCGCCTGGACCAGGCGGGCCACGGCAACATCGACGTTCACGTCAATGTCGATCCCAAGGTGATCGCTTCGCCGTCGTTCGGCCACTCCTTCTTGAACCACTGCGCACGCCTCGAGGCACGCCCCGAACAGATGGTCGTCGAGATCACCGAAACTGACCTGCTCGCTCCCAGTGCCATTTCGCTGTCCAACATGAACAAGCTCCGGCGCGCCGGCACACACGTGTCGATTGACGATTTCGGCACCGGCTATTCGAGCCTCGCCCACCTGCTTGAACTGCCGGTCGACGGCGTCAAGATCGACCGCCGATTCGTTGCCGGCATCGACGTCGGCGCCGCAGCCACGAACCTGACCACAGCGATCATCGGCCTCAGCAAGAGCCTGCGGATCACCTGCGTTGCCGAAGGTGTCGAGCAGCCGTACCAGCGTGACCGCCTCTTCGAACTCGGGTGCAACGCCTTCCAAGGTTGGCTGTTCTCCCACGCCGTGCCGCCAGATGAACTGCTGACGATGCTTCCAAACATCACACCCACGATCTCCGACGACGCTCCTCGCCCCACTCCCCTGCGCTCCTGAGCTCCGCTTGGATTATCGCCAGTTCAGGCGTCCCAGCGGAGGCCATGGAAACTGACAGCATGAAAAGTGAGGCCATGAGGCGGAGCGACTTGGCCAGCAGCGTTCCGGTCGCGCTCGGCAAGAACGGCTGGCATCGAGTCGGCGGCGAGGCGCCCGAAACCGACGTCGACGAGCGTACCGACGATGCTGCGCACCATCTGATGGCAGAACGACGTGGCCGTAACTTCAAAGCGCAGCAGCGGTGACCGGTCCAGGTCGCGCCACGGTTGTGAGGTCCAATGCGCGATTTGCAGCCTCCGGTGCAATGACGGTTCGTCGTACCCAGGTCCGGGCTTGGGCTTGCGGCAAAACGACGAAAAGTCGTGGTCGCCCAGGAGATCGAGCGCCGCGCTGTTCATCGCATCGACATCGAGCGGCGGCCCGAGATGCCAGGCGTGACGGGCCAGCAACGGGTTCGGGGAACGGTCGTTCCAGATGTCGTAATGATATGTACGCGATGTTGCCGAGAACCGGGCGGAGAAATCGGGATCGACCCACTCGGGCTCACGTACCGAAATTTCGGGCCGGAGCAACGCATTGATGCTGGCCGTCAACCGGTACAGATCGGTGTGGGCGGGAATCAGTCCATTGACAACCTGGCCCCAGCCATGGACCCCGGCATCAGTGCGGCCAGAGCCAACGAGTTCGAGGGATTCAACTGACAGCCGCGTGATCCGGGCCACCGCCTCGGTGAGCGCACCCATGATCGTCCGCACACCATCACTCTCGGCGAAGCCCCGGAAATCAGTGCCGTCGTACGCGACGAGGAGCCGGACATTACGCAGCTCTCGCCCCGCTACATCCGGCTCCATCATGCCCGTAGGCCTTCGTTCATTCGATTGTGTGTGAACTCAAACGAGTTCGATGCGGGCCATCTCGGCGTTGTCGCCGTGACGCGTGCCCATCTTCAGGATGCGGGTGTAGCCACCCGGGCGCTCCATGTAGCGAGGCGCCACTTCGTGGACCAGCTTGTAGGTCATCTCGCGGTCGCCGAGGAAGGCCTGGATCTGACGGATCCGGTGGACCTGCATCGGGCCCTCTTCCTGAGCCTTCTTGGCCTTGGTGATCAGCTTCTCCGCGATCGGGCGGAGAAACTTCGCCTTTGCCTCGGAAGTGGTGATGGCCTCGGCAGCGAACAGTGACGCTGCGAGGTTGGCCATCATGAGACGCTGGTGGGCTGCAGAGCTACCAAAGCGACGTGAGCGGCGGGGTGTGGGCATGATTCAGATTCCGTTTCTTGCGTTCCGGCTGGTAACTATCAGCCACGAAGCTGGAGGCCGCGCTCGTCGAGCTTGGCCTTCACTTCGTCGAGGCTTTTCTGGCCGAAGTTGGTGATGTTGAGCAGGTCGTCTTCGGTCTTGGTGAGCAACTCGCCCACGGTGTTGACCTGTGCCCGCTTGAGACAGTTGTTCGGACGCTCGGACAGATCGAGGTCTTCGATCGGCAAGTCGAGGTCCGGGGACGACACCGTGGTGTCGACAATTTCGCCGAGCTCGAGGCCCTGCGGCTCATCGCTCATGGAGGCAACGAGTTCGCTCAGAGCCTGCAGTGTGGCACCGGCCGAGGCAAGCGCTTCTGCCGGGCTGATCGACCCGTCGGTGTCGATCTCCATGACGAGGCGATCGTAGTTGGTGGCCTGCTCGACACGAGTTGGCTCGACCGTGAAGGACACACGGCGGACCGGGCTGAAGATTGCGTCGATCGGGATAACACCGATTGTACGGTTCTCTTCTTCGCGGTTCGACGAGATGTAGCCACGGCCCTGCTCGACGGTGAGGTCGATGGCCAGGCGGCCCTTCGTATTGAGCGTGGCGATGTGGAGTTCCTTGTTGAGAACTTCGACGTCAGCCGGGCACTCGATGTCGCCAGCGGTAACCGCAGCAGCGCCACGAGCGTCGAGACGCAACGTGACAGCTTCTTCGGACAGACAGGTGACGACGACGTCCTTCAAGTTCAAAATGATGTCGGTGATGTCTTCAGCGACGCCACCGATCGTGTCGAACTCGTGCAATGCTTCGTCAAAGCGGACCGACACGATGGCGGCGCCGGGAATCGACGAAAGGAGAGTACGACGGAGTGAGTTTCCGAGCGTGTGGCCGAAGCCGGGCTCGAGCGGGCCGACAGCAAACCGCTGACGGTTGTTCGACTCTTCGCCGAGGGCTTCGATGGAGGGACGCTGCATGACGAGCATGGGTGGCGGGGCCTTTCAACTGCAGTATTCGAGAGATAACAAAAATGTCTGGAGACAACCGACCGGAAGAACCGGCCGCAAGCGGACTACTTGGAGTAGAGCTCGACGATGAGGGACTCGCGGACCGGCACGTCGATGTGTTCGCGCTCGGGGAGCGTACGCACGGTGACCTGCTTGCCGCCTTCACCAGCTTCAAGCCAGCCAACGAGGTTGCGATCGAGCGTGTCACGGTTGTGCTGCACGACGATCATTTTCTCGGCCTTGGCCGACAGTGAAATAACCTGGCCCCGCTTGACGCGGAAGCTGGCGATGTCGACTCGCTTGCCGTCGACAAGAATCAGCCCGTGGTTGACGAACTGACGAGCCTGCGGGCGGGTTGAACCCCAACCGGCGCGATACACGATGTTGTCGAGACGACGCTCGAGGAGCTGCAACAGGATTTCACCTGTCGGGCCCTGGAGCTTATTGGCCTCTTCGTAGGTCTTCTTGAACTGACGCTCGAGCACACCGTAGATGTACTTGGCTTTTTGCTTCTCCTGCATCTGTGCGAGGAACTCAGATGAGTTGCCTCGACGACGCGTGCGGCCATGCTGGCCGGGCGGGAACGGACGACGCTCAAGAACGGTCCGACCCTTTTCGTTTTCGAAGATGTTGACGCCCAGCCGGCGCGAGATGCGCAGCTTGGGTCCGGTGTAACGAGCCATGATTCAGTCGCTTCTTTTCTCTAGCCGCGCCGACGCTTGGTCAGACGGCAGCCATTGTGCGGAACAGGGGTGACGTCCTTGATCGAGATGACCTCGATGCCAGCGTTTTGGATGGAACGGACGGCGGTGTCGCGGCCCGAACCCGGGCCCTTCACCTGGATTTCAGCGCGGCGCAAGCCGTGCTCTTGTGCGGCGCGGGCGGCCTTCTCGGCGGCCAACTGTGCTGCGAAGGGCGTGCTCTTGCGGCTGCCCTTGAAGCCCACGGCACCAGACGACGCCCAGGCAATGACATTGCCCTGCGGGTCCGTGATCGAGACGATCGTGTTATTGAACGTCGACTTGATGTGGATGACACCGGTCGTGACGTTCTTGCGGTCGCGCTTACGAGGGCGACGAGCTGCGGTCTGCTTAGCCATTACTTGCGCACTGCCTTCTTCTTATTTGCAACCGTGCGCTTCGGACCCTTACGGGTACGAGCGTTGGTGTGCGTGCGCTGCCCACGGACGGGCAGGCCTTTACGGTGACGGATACCTTGGAGGCAGCCGATCTCTATCTTGCGCTTAATGTCACCTTGGACATCACGACGCAGGTCGCCCTCAATCTTGAGGTTCTGATCGATATACGAACGGATCTTGTTGACCTCGTCCTCGGTCAGATTCGACACCTTGGTGTTGGGATCGAGTTCGAGTGCTGCGCACATGGTCTGCGATGTGGGCAGACCAATGCCAAAGATGTAGGTGAGC
>JBLIKS010000137.1:0-7366 GCA_047635555.1 Candidatus Azotimanducaceae bacterium | reverse complement strand
CTGGCCGCGACGCAGGCGACGACGACGGCTACTGCAACGCGTGCTTCACCGGCGAGTACCCGATTGCTGTCGGCGGGGCTCAGGCCAAGCTCGACTTCGAAGGCGTGATCGCCTGATGCGCGTCTTGATCATCGGCGGCGGCGGCCGAGAGCAGGCAATTGCGTGGGCATGCCGTCAGCATGGCCACGAAGTCCGAATGGCGTCGAATATCGGTAGCGCAAGCACGTCCGACACCGACCTCGTGATTCCTGGCCCCGAGGCCGCCCTTGTTGCTGGTACGAGCGACACCGCAGCCGAACGGGGCATTGCGTGCTTCGGACCGACAGCGGCACTGGCACAGCTCGAAGCATCGAAAGGCTACGCCCGCGATCTCGCCACATCACTTGGTATTCCGGGCCCGTCGTTTGCTCGGTTCACCGACGCCGATGCGGCGCTCACCTGGTGGGCTGAACTCGGCCGGCCCATCGTCGTCAAACTCGACGGCCTCGCCGCAGGCAAAGGTGTCGCTCTGCCCTCCACCGATGCCGAGACCCGCACCGCGATCGCCGAAGCTGCGTTAGCTGGCTCCTTCCTGCTCGAAGAGCGCCTGACCGGCCCTGAATGTTCGCTGCTGGCGCTGTGCGATGGCATCACCGCCGTTGCCCTACCGCTCGCCCAGGACCACAAGCGCATCGGCGAAGGCGACGTTGGCCCGAACACCGGCGGTATGGGCGCCTACGCGCCCGCACCTGTTGCGTTCAGCGGCGCCGAACTCATCGACACATTCGTCCAGCCAATACTCGACCACTTCGCGGCTGCTGAAACTCCCTATGTGGGTGTCATTTTCGCCGGGCTGATGCTCACTGCTGACGGTCCGCGCCTGATCGAGTACAACGTTCGCTTCGGCGACCCAGAAGCTCAAGCTGTGCTGCCGTTACTCGAAAGCGACCTTGCCGAGCTTGCACTGGCCTGCACCCGTGGCGACGTGATGTCGGTCCCGTTGCAGATCAAGTCAGCAGCTGCAGTCGCCGTTGTTGCCGCCTCACCGAACTACCCCGGCGAACCAGTCATCGGCTACCCCATCACCGATCGAGGCACCGACTCAGCCACCGCATTCCGCTTTGACGCTGGCGTCGACGCCGCAGGCAACACATCAGGCGGCCGAGTCCTCGCCACCACCGGTGTGGGCACCGACATCGCCGAGGCACGAGCTCACGCCTACGAGCGGATGGCACAAATCAGCTTCCAGGACATGCAGGTCCGGCGCGACATCGCGTGGCGGGCACCCGGAGCACAACTCGCCTCGTACGCCGCGGCAGGTGTCAACATCGACGAGGGCACGCGTGCGGTCAGCGAAATGAAGGCGGCGGTCGAGGCAACTCACAAGACGCCTGGGCCAGGCGTCCTCCACGGGCTCGGCAGCTTCGGCGGGGTCTTTTCCGCCGAAGGCATCAAGGCAATGGACTCACCCGTCCTCGTCGCCTCAACCGACGGCGTCGGAACGAAGGTCGAATTGGCTGCCCGACTCGGCATGGTGCGCGGTGTCGGCATGGACATTGTCAACCACTGCATCGATGACGTTCTGGTCCAGTCGGCGCGCCCGCTGTTCTTCCTCGATTACATCGCGGCCAGCGTCCTCGACGCCGACCTCGTTGCTGAGGTCGTTGGCGGTATGGCCGACGCGTGCAAGGCCGCCGGCTGTGCGCTGCTCGGTGGCGAAACGGCTGAGATGCCAGGGATCTACCAGCCTGGCTCGTTTGATATTGCGGGCACGCTGATCGGCGTCGCCGAGCGAGCCGAGCTCCTCCCCCGCCCAGACATCACCGCCGGCGACATGTTGATCGGCGTCAGATCGAGCGGGCCGCACACCAACGGCTACTCCATGCTCCGCAAGATCTTCGAGTGGGCACCGATGGACGTCACGCCCGACGGGTTCGACAAGCCGCTCGGCGAAACGCTGCTCGAGCCCCACCGCTCCTACCTCGACGTGCTCACCCCGACGCTGCAGACGGGCGCCGTGAAAGCCCTAGCCCACATCACCGGCGGCGGCCTCCCCGAGAACCTGCCACGCGTACTGCCCGACGATGTCGATGCCGCCATCACGCTCGGTTCGTGGCCTGTTCCGCCGCTCTTTCAGCTCGTCCGCGAGCTCACGCCGCAAATGAGTACCGAAGAGCTGTACCGCACGCTCAACATGGGTGTCGGCATGATCATCGTGTGCGCTCCCGATCAGGTCGCAACCGTTCAAGCATCGATCGACGAGCCCACATGGGTCGTCGGCAAACTCATCCCCGGAACAGGAAAGGTCCACCTCTCATGAGCGACTCAACCGTTCGCGAGCAGCGTCTCGTCGTCATGGTTTCGGGCAACGGCTCAAATCTCCAGGCAGTTCTCGATGCCTGCGCCGATGGTCGCATTAACGGCCGAGTGGTCGCGGTTGTCTCCAACAAGGCTGACGTGTTCGCTCTCCAGCGCGCCGCCAACGCCGGCGTCCCCGCCGTTCACATTGGCCGGCACCAAGACGAAGATCGCGCCGATTACGACGCCAGACTCACCGAACTCGTCGCCGGATTCGACCCCGACCTCATCGTGCTCGCCGGCTGGCTGCGTATTCTGACGCTGAGTTTCCTCGGTTGGTTTCCTGGCCGCGTCGTCAACCTCCACCCAGCCAAGCCCGGCGAACTCCCTGGCATCCGGGCGATCGAGCGGGCATGGGAAGAAGCCGTCAACGGCGTGCGATCCGAATCAGGTGTGATGGTCCACTTCGTCCCCGACGAAGGTGTCGACGACGGCCCACTTCTCGCTACCGAATCGGTGCCGATCGACGTGTCGGGCACCATCGAACAGTTCGAAGCAAGCGTGCATGCCGTCGAGCACCGGCTCCTGGTCGGCGTGATGGCTGACCTGTGTTCTCGTCGCGTCAGCGACACTCATGATCTTCATCGAGCAGCCACGCTCGAACCAGCAACACCAAACACGACAGGGGCATCGCAATGAGCGACAGCAACATCAACGACGGTCTGTTCGACAAGTTCGAAGCACTGACGTTCGACGACGTCGTCGTCATCCCCGGCTACTCCGAAACATTGCCTGACGCGGTCGACACCACCGCGACCTTCGCTGCCGACATCGAACTGGCGGTGCCGCTCGTATCTGCCGCCATGGACAAGGTCACCGAGGGCCGCATGGCCATTGCAATGGCTCGCTACGGCGGCATCGGCGTCATCCACCGCAACATGTCGATCGCCGATCAGGCATCTGAGGTGCAGAAAGTCAAGCGGTCGCAGTCGGGCATGATCACCGACCCAGTGACCCTCCCGCCGACGGCCTTGCTGCACGAGGCTGAGGCGCTGATGCACCGCTTCAAGTTCTCGGGCGTACCCATCACCGACGACGACGGTCATCTCGTGGGCATTCTCACAAACCGTGACATTCGCTTCTGCGAAGGGGCCGACTTTGATCGCCCCGTCACCGACTTCATGACAACCGACAACCTGGTCACCGGCCCTGTTGGAACGACGCTCGATGAAGCAAAGCTGCTCCTCCAAAAATATCGCATCGAAAAACTGCCGCTTGTCGACGGCGTCGGTTGCCTCGCTGGGCTGATCACGGTGAAAGACATCCAGAAGCGCCTCGACTTCCCAAATGCCTCGCGCGACGGCAGGGGTCGCCTGCGTTGTGCCGCAGCAATCGGCGTGGGCCCCGACGTTGAAGAACGCGTCGAAGCTCTCGTGAGCATGGGGGTCGACGCCGTTTCAATCGACACCGCCCACGGACACTCGGCGAACGTCATCAAGACCATCGAACGTGTGAAGGGCTCGTGGCCCGAGCTGGCCGTCACAGCCGGAAACGTCGTCACCGCCGAGGGCGTCGAGGCGTTGGCCAAAGCCGGAGCCGATGCGATCAAAGTCGGTGTTGGCGCCGGTTCGATCTGCACCACCCGCGTCGTGTCCGGAGCCGGTATGCCGCAGCTCTCGGCGATCTACTTTGCTGCAGAGAAAGGCAAAGAGATCGGCGTCCCGATTATCGGCGACGGCGGCATCACGTTCTCGGGCGACATCGTCAAGGCAATCGTCGCTGGTGCGTCGACCGTGATGCTCGGGTCGCTCCTCGCTGGCGTCGAAGAAAGCCCGGGAGAACTCGAACTATTCGAAGGACGCCGGTACAAGAGCTATCGGGGCATGGGTTCGATGGGGGCGATGACCGGTGACAGCCAAGACCGCTACGCCACCGGCCAGTCGAGCAGCGGATCAACCATCGGCGCAGCCAGCCAGAAGCTCGTTCCCGAAGGCATCGAGGGCCGCGTCCCATTCGCTGGCCCGCTCGGTGACGTGGCCTACCAACTCGTTGGTGGCCTTCGCTCTGGCATGGGCTACGCCGGTGCTGGAACACTCGAGGAACTCCGCCAGGCCAAGTTCATGCGTGTCACGAACGCTGGCCGCGAAGAGAGTCATCCGCACGACGTGACCATCACCAAGGAAGCGCCGAACTACCAGCGCACCTGAGTCAGCGTGATGGTTTCGGTCGAAATGGGCGCCAAAACCATCACGCTGACGATCTGTGAGGCGTTTACGAGGAGATCAGATAGACCGGTGGCATGTTGATCGTCGTGTCACCCGCCAAGGCGCTGGACTTCGAAACGCCCCTGGCGACCAAGAAACACAGTCAGCCCGTTCTGCTCGGACGGTCCGAGGACCTTGCCAGCATCATGGCGGGCAAGTCACCCGATGACCTGTCGAAGATGATGTCCATCTCGGCGAAGCTCGCAGACCTCAACCACGAACGGTTCCAAGACTGGACCACACCGTTCACCACCGACAACGCTCGACCGGCAGTGCTTGCGTTCGACGGCGACACGTACACCGGGCTCGATGCTCCGAAATCGTTTAACGAGCGTGACTACACCCACGCCCAAAAGGTGCTCCGTATCTTGTCGGGCCTCCACGGCGTTCTGCGCCCCCTCGACCTCATCCAGCCGTACCGGCTAGAAATGGGCTCCAAGGTCAAGCATCCCAACGGCAGCGATCTGTACAGCTACTGGGGAGATGAGGTAACCAACCAGCTGAACGCGTCGCTCGCCGACTCCCCCGGTGCCAAAGTGCTGGTCAATCTCGCATCAAACGAGTATTTTTCTGTCGTCCAGCGCGACCGGTTCAACGGGCAGATCATCTCGCCTCGATTCCTCGATGCGAAAGACGGCGGCGACTACAAAATCGTCAGCTTCTTTGCAAAGCAGGCGCGTGGCTCCATGGCCGGCTGGATCGTGCGTGAGCGCATCACCGCCGCCAACGCGCTCGTTGCGTTCGATGCCAACGGCTACCGCTACGACGCCGACCGGTCAACGCCCGACGAGCCGACGTTCATCCGTCGCCAATAATGCGACGCGTCGCCATCGTTGGCGGTTCGGGCTCCGGCAAGTCGACGCTCGCCGCATCGCTCGCCGAGAAGATCGATGGCACGTCCATTGAACTCGACGAACTCTTCCACGGCGAGAACTCGGCACCGACGCCAACGCCTGAGTTTCGGCGCCGAGTCGCTGAGGCGCTCGACACCGAACGTTGGGTCGTCGCCGGCAATTACAGCGTCGTGATGGATCTCGTTCACGGCGGTGCCGACACGATCATCTGGCTCGATCTGCCGCGCTGGCTGGTGACGTGGAGCGTCATCCGACGCAGCCTCCGTCGAGTGATTCAGCGTGAACAACTGTGGAATGGCAAGCGCGAACGCTGGCGCAATCTCGTCAGCCGTGACCCCGAGGTCAACATCATCGTCTGGGCCTGGACCCACCACGCCGCACACACGAGGCGCTACGAGGGCTTCCTGACCAGCCCATTCTGGTCGCACGCCGATGTCCGCCGGCTTCGCAGCCGGCGCGAAGTCGCTCAGCTGCTGGCGTCGGCCTGATCGATCAGCTCCGCCAGCTCGTTCGGCGGGCAGAACCTGATGCCGTTGCTTGCA
The DNA here is from genome assembly GCA_047635555.1 of Candidatus Azotimanducaceae bacterium. Classification (GTDB taxonomy): domain Bacteria; phylum Actinomycetota; class Acidimicrobiia; order Acidimicrobiales; family Ilumatobacteraceae; genus Ilumatobacter_A. Next base: position 1,429 of record JBLIKS010000137.1, on the reverse strand, counting down.
AAGTACGTCGGCACAAGGAAGCGTGAGTTTGAGTGTTCGTCGAGTAACCGCTATGCCAATTTCTCGACGAAGCCTTCAAGCTGTCGAAGGTTGCGGCATTCATAGACGCCGTCAGTGAACGTGCCGTATTCGCCGACAATCGAGTCACCGGTGTTCCAGTAGCTCTTGGGCTCGGGGTTCAGCCAGTACACGTGGCGAGCCTTCTGCTGGATCTCTTTGACCACCCAGCTTTGGCTGGCGTGATAGTTGTTGCGAGCGTCACCGAGCAGCAGAACCGTGGTCTTCGGAGTGATGTCCTTGCCGTACTTGTTCCAGAACACCTCGAAAGCGTGGCCGTAGTCAGAGTGCCCATCAACCCACACAACGTCGGCTTCGGTGTTGACGCGATGGATGGCCTCAGAAATGTCTTCGGTGGCCTTGAAGTAATCGGTCACTTCGTCGAGGCCATCGATAAAGACGAACGAGCGGACCTTCGAAAACTGGCCAGAGATCGCATACACCAACATCAGGGTGAACCGAGCAAAGGCCGCAACTGAGCCGGAAATGTCGGCAATAACCATCAACTCTGGCTTGGATGGACGGGGATACTTGAATTGAGGCTCCGCTGGCACGCCGCCGTAGCTGAGCGAATGGCGGACCGTGCTGCGGAAGTCGAGCGGGCCCTTGCGGCCGTGCTTGCGCTTTCGGGCGAGACGCGCCGCGAGCTTGCGGGTCAGCGGCTGCAGCGACTTCTTGAGCGACACCATTTCGTCACGACTGGCGTGCATGAACTCGACGTCTTCGGGTAGTGGCTTGCGGAGTGTCTTGGCCATGGCCTCAGCGCCGCGGTCAGCAACGAGCCGTCGTCGGATCTCGGCTTCGATTTCGCCTTTAAACTTTTCGATGCGGTCGGAGTACTCCTCTTTCTCCAACCGCTCTTCGAGAGTGGTCAGGTCGTCCGAGGCCTCCTGGCGTGACTGATCCATCATCTTCTCGAGCATGCTGTCGAGGTCGAGATTCCGGAGCGTGCGGTAGAGGTAATAGGTGCCGCCGACCGGCCGGCCAGGCTCCATGCCAGCAAAGCGCTGGACAGACTGCTTGGCCATCGCCCGCATCATGCCTTGATCACCGTTCATCAATGCCTGCATCAGCATCTGAGCGATCTCTTCAGGCGTCATCCCATCCATGCCGCCCTGACCGCCGTTGCCGTCGGCGTTCTGCTGCTGCTCCTGCATCTCACGCCACATCTCATCGATGTCGGAGTCGCCGTCGCCATCACCAATCTTGTACTCCGGCCCGCGCAGGCTGAAGTAGACCTCAAAGACAGTGTCGAAGCTGCGCCAGTGAGCATGGTTCTTGATCAAGGTGGCACCGAGCGCGTACTTGAACGCCTCCCGGTCTTCGATCGGAATGTGTTGGACGGCCTCCATCGCATCGAGATTCTCCGTGA